>JBCBZW010000047.1 GCA_039815145.1 Pseudomonadota bacterium | reverse complement strand
GACGAGAGCGCCCGGCACCACGTCGCTCACGCCGGCCGCGCGACCGCATTCCCAGACCGGCGGGGCATTAATGCGCGGTTGCGGCAGGCCTGCGGGGTAATCCTCCAAGTGAGAGGTGACCGTGACCGCGTTCGACGGCGCGCTGGTGAAGCCGTTCACCGTCTGCGTGGCAGTCAGCACCTGGCCGACCACGAACGCTACACCGGTATCGATGTTGACGCCGAGGGACGGGAACTGCCCGACAGCTGACGCGATGGGAGTGGGATCGCCGTTCAGGTAAACCTCGATCAGCGCATCTTTGATGAAGTGCTTGACCGCCACGTTGGTCGCGCACGCGTAGACTGGGTGGAGCAGCGTGGGCGGCGAGATGAAAGCACGATCTTCGTCGTACTCACCTTGGTTGGGTTTGACGTTCGGGTCGTCGCTCGGTGGTGAAGGGTCGGAGCTCTCACACCCCAGGAGCAGCAGCGAAGCCGTCAGCGACAGCAGCAGCGTTCTCACCAGGGCGGAAACCCTACCGGTAGGCATCTGCGACTGCGAAGCCCAATCGCTGGCTCGGGCGTTCATCGTTGCGGCCCCGTCGTGATGATGACGGCACGCGCGGCCAATGGCCTATCCTTGGCGCGATTGGTGAACGAGACCTCGACCCCTTCCGGCACGCTGATCGACGCGCCCATCTGCAGCTCTTGCTCCTTGCCATCGAGCGACACGAGCCCGTCGCCGGCGCGAACAAAGATGAGTGCCGCACCTTCGAGAACCACCGGCGCGCTGCGCATGCCAGGACCTACCAAGAGATCCCATAGCTGAGAGCTCGCCCCGTCATCGATCTCGACAGAGTAGTTGCGACGCACGAGCAGACCGGGCGCAATCTGCTGAAACTCGACCCGCTCGGTCGCCTGGACCTCATCCGCCAGCGGTGGCAGCTCGGCCTCGACGGGCCCTGGCGCCACTGCGTTCTGCGCGCCGACCGACCCGGCAGAGAAGATGATGACTAACGCAACGGAAGCCTCAGACAGCCGCGACGCCGGCCTGCGGGAGAACCCTACCCGCACGGACCCGCTCCGCTCGTTAGTGGATCGACACTTGGGAGAACTCATCATCACCCTCCGCCTTGGCACGATCGCTGATTCGTCACTATATCTGACTCAGATCGACGAAGCGCCAAATGCTACAGCCGCAGACAATGGACCTGATCTAGAAGAGCTATCGTATTGCGTAGCTATCTGCAGAAGTAAGCGACGCTTTCGCCGAAATCCTGGCATACAGGAGATGGAATCGATCTACCCAGACGCGGAAAGGGGGTGAAAGGTGACCGTCTGGATCGCAACCGCCGAGGATGCCAGGACCTGGAGAGTCCCGTGCTGCCGTGCGATCTATCTCGATCGAGCGCTAGGTCAACGTCTCTGGTCAGAGGCGAGGCGGCCCACCGCGAAACCACACCCCACCGCGTACGGTGAGTTGCCTTCCCGCTCGCTTCGCCAACACGACCGGTGAGCTAACAGCTCCATCGGATCCTGCTGCGACTCGACATAGGTCGGCGGCCCGCTACCGCGAGCGGTGAAAGAGGGAGTAAGCTCGCGTCCCCACCGCAGGCTGACCCGGTTCGGGCGGACTGCGCACGCAATGGATTTGCCGTCATACGTCGAGGGATTCACGATGATCACTCCCGCTCGCCCCCAAGCCGACACGACCCAACCCGTACGCTCGGGCGCCACCACGCTCGCCTTCGCGCTGCCCGCAACGCTGCTTCTGGGGGCCTTCGACGTCCACGCACAGTTTCCCGCCGAGTTCGACGTCAGCCTGCTGAGGGAAGCCAACGGGGGTAACGGCTCCCAGGGCTACGTGCTGGCCGGTGGATCCCGCGACATGTCGGTGAGCTCAGGCGGCGACCTCAACGGTGACGGCCTCGACGAGCTGCTCATCGCCACCTCGGCGACGAATCGCGTGTACGTGCGCTACGGCACCACGCAGGCCCCGGCAGAGGCGGACATCACCGACGTGCTCGAAGCCAACGGCGGTGATGGCAGCATCGGCTTCTTATTGACCAATGGCCTGCGCGGCGGCGAGTTCGGTTTCTCCATGGCGCCCGTGGGCGATGTGAACGGCGATGGCCGTGACGATCTGCTGGTCGGGGCGCGTCTCACCAGCGATGGAGAGGCCTACCTGATCCTCGGTCGTGACGGTGATTTCCCCGTCGAGTTCGATGCATCCACCCTCTTCGAGGCCGCCGGAGGGGACGGCAGCGAGGGCACGGTGTTCCTCGGCGTGGACGCCAACGACCTCGCAGGGCGCAGCGTGGGGGCCGCCGGCGACGTCAACAACGACGGCATCGACGACTTTCTTATCAGCGCCATCCTGGGCGACGCCCCGGGCGGCGCACCGGGCGTTGGCGAGACCTACCTGGTGTACGGCAGGGAGGGTGGATTCCCGGCCGAGTTCGAGCTCGCATCCCTGTTCGAGACGAACGGTGGTGACGGCTCCATGGGCACGGTGCTGCGCGGCTTCGAGACCGGTGATCAGTCGGGCACGGACGTGACCGGCATCGGCGATGTGAACGGGGACGGCATCGACGACATCATCATCGGCGCCCCCCGCGCCGTCTTCGGCGCCGAACGTGATGCCGGCGAAGCCTACGTGGTGTTCGGTCGTGACGGGGGCCTGCCGGCGGAGTTTGCGCTGGCGGATCTGTTCGAGACGAACGGTGGCGATGGCAGCCTTGGCTTCGTGATCGGTGGGCTGGACCGGGGCGACCGTTGGGGCTACGCGCTCTCGCCTGCGGGTGATCTCAACGCCGACGGCCTTGCCGACATCGCCCTGCGCACCTTCTCCGAAGACGCACAGGAGGACACGACGTCAGCGGTCATCTTCGGTAGCGACACCGGTTTTCCCGCCCAAATCCGACTGGTGGATCTGCTGCCGGAGAACGGCGGTGACGGCTCCGTGGGGTTTCTCATGCGCTCGGAATCGAGTCGCAACGGCGTGGGCGTGAATGACCTCCTGGCGACGGGCGATCTGAACAACGATGGACTCGACGATCTGGTGATCGGCGTCGATGTCGCCCTCGCCCAGACCGTCGGCGCCGCCTACGTGTTGTACGGACGCCGGGATGGAGCCTTCGCACCGGTGTTCGACCTCTCCCTGCTGCAGGAAAACCTTGGCGGCGACGGCAGCCGAGGATTCGTCGTCAGGACCGACACGGGCGCTCTCGGCCGCGTTCTCGCCGTCGCCAGGGATCTGAACGGTGACGGCATCAGCGACCTGATCACCGCCGCGCCCGACAACGGCGAGGCCTTCACCGTCTACGGACGCAACGCTGGCCAGGCCCTGTTGACCGCTCGCGTCATCGGCATCGATTCCCGCTCCATCACCTGCCGCAACCTCGCCACGGGCCAGACCGCGACGGGTACGCTGCCCGAGGTGTCCCTGGATGAGTCATTCGATTGCCGCGCCCTGGGCCTGGAGTTCACCCAGGGCGACCAGGTGGTGGTGCAGATCGATGGGGTGAACTTCGTCGATCCCGAATTGAACGGCGAAGCGACGGGCCTCGACGAGGGCGCGCTGGTCGAGTGCATCAACCGGACGACGGGCGCAAGCGGCACCGTGCGCGTGCTCGAGGGCGCCTGGGACTGCAGCAACGCAGGCATCCCGCTCGCGGTGCAGGACCGGGTTCGCGTGCGCATCCGGGGTGCCATCGCCGAGCTGGCGCCCGCCCAGGAGCTGTCCTTCTCGGCCTCCAAGTTCAACATCGCCTCCGCCGTCTGCCAGAACAACACGGACCCGCAGACCGTGACCGGCGACTTTCCGGGTGCCGAACTGGGCGAAACGGTGGATTGCCTCGCCCTCGGGCTCGACATCAGTTCCAGGGATGAGGTCACGATCCAGGTCAACGGCCGCGCCTTCGGCATCGATGCAGCGGCGACCTTCGTGGGCCTGACCACCGAGCTGGTGGGGCGGTGCGAGAATCGAAACAGCGGAGAGTTTGTCATCTTCGAGCTCGACGACGGCGCCACCGCCTTCGACTGCGTCGCCCAGGGACTGACTCTGACCCTGGAAGCGGACGTGACCCTCACGGTGCGGGGCCGCGTCCCCTAGGGCGACACGCAGGGCGGCACTCATAGTCGGCGTGCCATTCCCGTACTATTGGAGCGCCAGGCGGCCTGGGCGGATTGCTCGCTACCGGTGAGCTATCCCCCACACCGGCAGGACCGAGCCCATGCTACAGCGCGAGGAGAGTGCGCCGCACCTGCGGAAGCGAACCGATCATGACCACGAACGAACTCCCCGAGACCAATTTCATCCGAGACATCGTCGACGAAGACCTCGAGAGCGGGAAGCACTCGAGCATCGTCACGCGCTTCCCGCCGGAGCCGAACGGCTTCCTGCACATCGGTCACGCCACGTCGATCTGCCTGAACTTCGGCCTCGCTCGCGACTACAAGGGCACCTGCCACCTGCGCTTCGACGACACCAACCCGTTGAAGGAAGAGTCCAAGTTCGCCGAGTCCATCATCGAGGACGTGCGCTGGCTCGGCTTCGACTGGGGCGAGCACCTCTATCACGCCTCGGAGTACTTCGATCAGCTCTACGAATGGGCCAAGCATCTGATCCGCGACGGCAAGGCCTACGTGGACGAGCTCTCGGCGGAGCAGATCCGCGAGTACCGGGGTACGCTGACGGAGCCCGGCAAGAACAGCCCCTACCGCGATCGCCCAGTCGAGGAGAACCTCGACCTCATCGAGCGCATGAAGAACGGCGAATTCGAAGAGGGCACCTACGTGGTGCGGGCCAAGATCGACATGGCCTCGCCGAACCCGGTCATGCGCGACCCCACCATGTACCGTATCCGCAAGGCGGAGCATCACCGCACCGGCGCCAAGTGGTGCATCTACCCGATGTACGATTTCGCCCACGGCCTCTCGGACGCCATCGAAGGCATCACCCACTCGCTGTGCACCCTCGAGTTCGAGAACAACCGCCCCCTCTACGACTGGTTCATCGCCAACCTGCCGACGCCGTCGACGCCGCGCCAGATCGAGTTCGCGGGCCTGAACCTCGGCTACACGGTGCTGAGCAAACGCGTGCTGCGTGGGTTGGTGGAGGATGGCCTGGTGTCGGGCTGGGACGATCCGCGCATGCCGACCCTGCGGGGCCTGCGCCGCCGCGGCTACACGGCCGCCTCCATCCGCACCTTCTGCCGCCGCATCGGCCTGGCGCGACGCCATGCCATCAGTGAGATCTCCCTGCTGGAGAGCGGCCTGCGAGAGGAGCTGAACCTCTCGGCACCGCGGGCCATGGCGGTGCTGCGACCGATCAAGCTCGTGATCACCAACTACCCCGAGGGCCAGGAGGAGACCCTCGACGCGGTGAACAACCCCGAGGACGAGTCCGCCGGCGTGCGCCAGGTGCCCTTCTCGCGCGAGCTCTACATCGAAGATGCCGACTTCCGCGAAGAAGCACCTAAGAAATACTTCCGCCTAACGCCGGGCCGCGAAGTGCGCCTGCGCTGGGCCTACTTCGTCACCTGCACGGGCTTTGTGAAGGACCCCGACACAGGCGAGGTGACCGAGGTCCACTGCACTTACGACCCCGAGACCCGCGGCGGTGACGCCCCGGATGGCCGCAAGGTCAAGGGCACCATTCACTGGGTGTCCGCCCCCCACGCCGTCGACGCCGAGGTACGACTCTACGACCGACTGTTCTCCGTCGAGCGCCCCGGCGTTGGCGTCGACGACGTGCGCGAACACCTGAACTCCGAGTCGATGGAAGTGCTCCGCGACTGCAAGCTCGAACCGAGCTTGCGCGACGCACCGGTGGGCGAGCCCCTGCAGTTCGAGCGAATGGGCTACTTCTGCGTGGATTCGGTGGATTCCAAGCCGGAGGCACTCGTCTTTAATCGCACGGTCGCGCTTCGCGATGCGTGGGCGAAGATCGACAAGGCAGCTAAGGCGAAAGCCTGAGTAGGAGATACCTAAGAACGTCGCTACAAACGTGACACGGTTCACCATCGCGCGCAGGGCCCAGCTACACCCGTGGGTGCCGCCTAATAAATGAGACACATGGCCCGCTGAAGTCCAAGCGCTTTCGATAGGTTGACGGCTGGATGGCCTTACGTGGGCCAGTGCACCGAACGCCCCTGGTGGATTAGAGACGCGCATGTCACCGATGAAACTCCTCAAATCGGTACTCGGATCCGGCCGTCCCAACGATGCGCTGCCGATCAGCCGACTACTTCTAATACCACTGCTCACGCCCTTGCTGGTGGCACTCGTCGTGTTCGGCCTTGCCCAGGTGAGCAAGGGAGGGCATCTCCACCAGCTCAATGCGCGCCACGCCATCTTCTCCTTCCAGCTAACGTCGATCCTCGAGGAAACGGCCAAGCAGCCCCTGCCGACGGATGAGCTCATCCATCTTGTGGAGAAGATCCGCTCCCTGCCGGTTGAGTGCCTGCACGAGCTTGGCGTTGTTGAGCGCCTCTTGATGCGAGCCGCCGGAACCATCGAAGCCATCACCTTGTGCGTGGACGACATCGCCACCGCCGACGTAGCACTCGCATCCCTGGCCGAGTTGCAGGCTGGGGAACTTACGGAGGCGCAAGTTCGAGTCGTGCTAGACGAAGCCGCCGACGCTTTCGTCGCGGGCTCTTACGCTTTCGAAGTGCCCATCAGTCGTACCGTCGGCATCGCGATTCGTATCACCTTCGCAGTCGTCGTACTCGGCGGGCTCTTGGTATGGGGAGTTCAGGCCTCTCTCGCCCGCTTCGTGGGCAGGGCAATGGTCGGGATGGAGGACGCTACGCGCGCCCTGTCACATAGCGAACAGCTGAACAAGCTCCTCGCACGAATAGACTCTGTCACCGCACTCCCCAACCGCTCTGCGTACACGCTTACGCTGCAGGAGGCCATCGAGAACGCGCAACGGAAGAACACCGGCTTCGCCGTGCTGTTCCTCGACCTGGACGGCTTCAAGAACGTGAACGATGATCTAGGGCACTCTGCTGGTGACCTGGTGCTCAAGACCACCGCCATGCGCTTGGCGGCGAGAATGCGCGGCGAGGACGTGGTAGCTCGCTTCGGTGGCGATGAGTTCGCGGCCCTGCTGCAGGGCGTAGACGATGCGCAGCGAGTAAACGCCGTATGTGATGACCTGATCAAACGGGTCGCCGAAGAAATCTCTTACGAAGAGCACCTTATCGGCGTGACGACCAGCATTGGCGTCGCACTCTACCCGCAGCACGGCGACGATGCCGAGAGGCTGATGAAGCATGCGGATATCGCAATGTACGAGGCGAAGGCCCAGGGCAAGAACAGGAGCCGCCTCTTTGACTACTCCCTACAGGACCGCATCACCGATCGCGTGCGCACCCATCGCGATCTAACGAGGGCGATCGAACAGCGAGAACTACACGTGCACTTTCAGCCCGTCGTAGACCTCAACACGCTGAGGGTCGAGGGCTGCGAGGCACTGGTGCGCTGGAACCACCCGGATCGAGGCAAGATCCCTCCCGATGTCTTCATTCCCATCGCCGAGGAGTCAGACCTCATCCTTGACCTTGGAGCGTGGGTGATGGAGACCGCCTGCGGCCAAGCTCAGGCATGGCGAGTGGGCAACGGACGCGAAGATCTGCGCGTCGCGATCAACGTGTCGCCGCGCCAGCTTGCCACGCCGGGCTTCGCGCGCACCGTGGAACAGGTGCTCGCGGACACCGGGCTGCCGGCGAGCGCGCTGGACCTCGAGATCACCGAAACCTGCTTCATCGGCGATGACGAGACCTGCATCGCGAGCCTCCATCAGCTCGCGGAGCTCGGCGCACGGCTGCTGCTCGATGATTTCGGCACCGGCTACTCATCCTTCAGCTACCTCCACACGCTGCCGTTCCAAGTGCTCAAGATCGATCGTTCCCTGGTCGCTGGCATCGAGTCAGGCGAGAAAACCCAGGCGATCGTCACCTCCATCCTGTCGATGTCGAGCAGTCTCGGCATGAGCGTGATCGCCGAGGGCGTGGAGACCCAGGCCGCCCTCGACACCCTGATCCGCCTCGGATGCCCCTGCGCCCAGGGTTACTTCTTCCAGCCCCCAGTGGCCGCGGAGATGTTCGACCTCGGTGCGGACTTCGGGCGCCGGCGTAGCGCGATCGACGCACCCACCCCCACACGCGCCTCACTCCCCGCGTCCCCTTAGCTCGGCACCGCCCCTCGTAGAGCTGCAGCCCTCCAGCTGCAGGATCGGTTTGCTCAAGCAGGTACCTTACGCTATCATTATGATACCTGCAGGTATCATTCTGAGAGCTAGACGACACATGGACTTCACCCGATGAGCCAGTCGCCCACCTTCGAGCTGGCCCAACTCGCCGACACCCTACTCACTCGCTCGGCCCTCGGTCTCGTCTTGCTCGGCGCCGGGCACGCGCTCACGCTGGCCGGCGTTTGGCTGGATCCCTTAACCGATGAGCGCCTGCACCTGGCGCGCCTGGTGCTCGCCGGCGGCATCCTGCTGCTGGTGCTGCCCGCTGTCCTGAGCTTCGCCATCGCGCGGCGCCGCGCGGCGTGCGACAGTGCGTCCTGCGATGGCTACCTGCTCGATGTGTTTCGTCGCGCGTGCGTCGTCGCCTTCACCGCTACGTTTCTCGTGCTCGTCGCGCTGGAAGGCAGCGCGGAGCATCTGCCGCCGACCATCGACACCCACGTCGTCCTCAATGCCGTGCTTGCCGTCACCCTCTGGATGCTGGCGGGGTCCTTCTTCGCCCAAATCCTGAGCGATCGCGGCACCGACGACCTATGAGCGGCGGTCTGCGCAATCGCATCCGCGTGTTTCGCGCCGAGCACCGCCTCAGCCAAGCGGACCTTGCGCGCGAGATCGGCGTCTCGCGCAAGACCATCAGCACCATCGAGGTGGGCCGCTTCGTGCCGTCCACCATCATCGCACTGAGGCTAGCTCGTCGCTTCGACGTCACCGTCGAAGAGATTTTCCAACTCGCCGACGCCCCTACGGAGTCCGGCACCACAGGAGAGAGTGAATGAAATCGGAAAAGTCCCGCAGCGTTGCCCACGCGCTCATCTGGGCGGCCACCCTCATCGCCACGGCGCTACTCACGCGCGAGAGTGACAACGGCCTACTGCTTTTGTTGCTACTCGTAAGTGCTTGGTTTACCACGGCGGCACCGGCCCGTCGCTGCGAGAAACAAGCGCTTGCGCGCCTCCTGGGCCGCGCGCGCCCGGCGGTACGGCCAGACCCTGAGGACTAGGTTTCGTATTCCCTGAGCTATTAGGTACCATCCGACCCGACGCCCAACCGGGCAAAACTAATAACAAAGGGACTCAGCATGCTATCTAGTGAACCCCTCAGCATCGGCGGCATCCTGGACGGTGGCTTCACGCTGTTCCGGCGGGGATTCCTGAAGGTACTTCCGGCCGCAGCAGCCGCCGCCCTGCCGTATGCACTCACGCTGGCACTCGTAAACGCACGCACTGTAGGTCTGGAATCAGAGACGGATCCGGCCGTCATTGAGCAAGCGCTGATGGAGATGGCCGCGCTTTTCCCGCTCATGTTCCTGTTCATGGTCATCATGCTGGGGGTCGTCATCCACCGCCAGATGTCGGTTGCCCGCGGGGAGCCCACCTCGCTGGTCAAGGACGTGCTCGTCGCCCTGAAGCGAACGGTGCCGATGCTGCTACTGATGTTCCTCTACATGGTGCTGGTGACGCTCGGCATGGTCGCCTTGTTTATCCCGGGGCTCATCCTCGCCATCAGCATGTCACTGTTTTTCTACGTGCCTTACGCCGAGGAACGGGGTAGCTGGGGCGCGCTCTGGCGCAGCCACTCCCTCGTGTGGGGCGGGAACTGGTGGCGAACGGCATCTGTGCTGACCCTGATCACCGTGATCCTCACGGCAGTGTCCATCATCTTCTACATCGGGCTCGGCGCAGTGGCGGCGGTCAGCACCATCTCAGGTGCCACCACCTTGACCACCGGGGCAGACTTCGCCCTCAACTGGATCATGCTCTCCCTCATCACGCCCATGTACGCGGCCATGGCCCTTGTGCTCTACAACGACCTGCTGGTGCGCAAGGAAGGCTCGGACCTCGATCAACAGTTGGCTGACCTGCAACCCAGCGCCGCCAGCGCAGGGTGATCGCCGCCAGCCCATCGGCTAAGGGCGCAGCGCGAATCCGGGCAGGAGGATTCGCGCTGGCGCCGGTGCTCGCCCCTTGAGCGAGGACGGTACCCTCGACGGGACGCGCCTGGACGCCGATACGCTCGACCCGATCATCGCAGAGCTGGACCTCACGGAAGCGGCAGCGCTGGACAACCTGATGGCCTGGTATCAGGACGCGCTGCGCAAGGCCTGGCGATGGTTGCGCGATGTGACCGGTGGCGACGACGGCTGGCTGGTGGGGGCGATCCAACGCCTAGATAGCTGGCTAACAGGGTTGGGGGCTCCTCCGATCGACGGCCAGATGGTGCTCGACGTTATTGGGTACACGACCATTGGGCTCATCGCCCTCGCCGGCGCGATCGTGCTCTGGCGTACCTATCGCCACTATTTCCCGCCGGGATTGCCAGCGAGCGCCCTGGACCTCTCAGGGCTGGAAGGCGATGCCTACGCCCGCCCACTCACCGAGCTACCCCGCGAGCGCTGGGCACCCGCCCTGTTCATCCACACGTGCATGGCGCTGGCCAAGGCCCGCCTGCTCGAGGTGAGGCCGCATCAGACCAATCGCACGCTGGTAGATGCGGCGTCCCTGCCGGCACCGCTGCGCCAGCATCTTTCGGCACTGGCGGATGCGGCTGATCGCAACCTGTTCGCCGGCTGGCTGCCGGATGATGAAGAGCTTGCCGCGCTCCAGGCCCGTCAGGCGGCGGTGCTGGCCCACGTAGCGGCGGACGTCGACTGATGGATCGCCTGCGGACGCTCCTGTGGGTGGGCGCGATGGTGATGATCATCGTCCTCCTCGCCCTCCCGGCCTTCAACGACGGCGGCCCCCCGGAACGTCCCACCACCGACAACACGAGCGAGCTGGGCGTGGTGGCCTTTCAGCGTTGGCTCGCCACCGCGTCGATCCCGACGCACGCGCAGCGGCTGCGCTTCACGCAGGAAAGCCTCGCGGACCTGTCGGCAACCACGGGCAACCTCGCCGTCCTGCACGTGCCCGCCATCTTGCCCTTCGAAGCCGACGAGATCGCCGCCCTGATGAGGTGGGTGAGTGAAGGCAACACCTTGCTGGTGGCGAGCGGACACCTGGAGTCGGCACCCTGGGTGTACGACGGGTTCGACCTCACCCGTACCCTCTGGCGTCTGACGGGGCTGCGACTTCGGCGGCTCATGGTGTCGGACGACGCTGACGAGCCTGCGCCGCCCGGCGATGAAACGAACAAAACGGAGGACGTGACCGCCGACGACGCCCTGGCGGACCTCCGCGACTCGCTCGGCGACGCCTTGAACATTCCGGGCTGGCTGCTCGTGCACGGCGCGTCGGACGCCATGACCCTCGTCGGCTCGCCCGACGGCCCCTTCGCCACGGACCTCGATGACGTGCGCGTGCCATGGGATGGCGCCCACTGGGTGCCGGCCACCTACGGCGCTGACGACTCCACGCCGGAGCAGGCCTCTCCCGCCGATCCCCTGGGGCTATTCGACGACGACGACGATTCCCAGGACGGGATCGAGGCTGACATCGCCGCATGCGGTCGCTCCCCGGCCGAAATCGTGGCCATGATTACGTTGCCCAGGCGGCTGCGTGGTCGCAACGGCTGCACCACCATCCCTACTCCCGCAGCAAGCAGTTGGCAGACCGTGCTGACGCACGCCGACTCCTCACAAGCGGCGATGCTGCAGGCCCCGCTGGGGGACGGCGAGGTGCTCGTGCTCCTCCATCCTTCGGTGCTCGCCAACGATGTCATTCACCGCTTCGACAACCGACGCTTCGCGATGCGACTCGTCGATACCTGGCTCGGGGACGATGGCACCGTGATCTTCGACGACGCACACCAGGGCGTGAACGACATCGTCGAGTCAGCAGATCTCGTCTACGACTGGCGCCTGTACGCGAGCATCGGCTTCGTGCTGCTGTTCTGGGTGGGGTATCTGCTGGCGAACAACGGGGATTGGGCCCGCGCCCTGTACCGCTCGCCCCCCGTTGGTATGGGCCAGCTCGACCTGGTGCGCGCCAGCGCGGGCTTCCTCGACCTGCGCCTGCGCCGCGACGCGGTCTACGAGGCCATCCTCGACCCCCTGCGCACGCAGCTCGCGCGCAAGTGGCGGCTCTCGCAGCAAGACGCCCTCACGCAAGGCCTGATCGCCGAACGCGACAAGCACCCCGAGTTGGTCGCCACGGTCGTCGATCGTCTATCCGCCCTGGCCGCGGGGCGTCGCGTGGTCTACGCCACCCTCCAGCACGACGTACACGCCCTCAGCGAAGCGATTCGCTAGCCTTCCACAAACGCATGAAATCGAAAGCTACATGAAGCCCACACAACAGTACCTGCAGCAGATCGAAAGCAAGCTCGGCGGACGGGTCTTCGGCCTCGGCCACGCGGCGCGACTGCTCGCCATGACGCGAATCGCGGGCGGTCACGCCCTGCTCGAAGGCCCCCCGGGCATCGGCAAGACCCTGCTGGCGCGCTCCTTTGCGCAAGCATTGGGCGGGCAGTTCCGACGGGTACAGGGTACGCCCGATCTGCTGCCCGCAGACATCACGGGCGTCACCGTGTTCCGCCCCGACGGCACCGAGTTCGAGTTCCGGCCCGGCCCCCTGTTTGCAGACGTCGTGCTGGTGGACGAAGTGAACCGCGCCGGCCCGAAGACCCAGTCAGCGCTGCTCGAGGCGATGGAGGAGAAGCGCACCACGATCGATGGCGATACGCGCGAGCTCCCCGCGAACTTCGTGGTCATCGCCACCCAGAACCCCATCGATTTCGAAGGCACCTACCCGCTCCCCGAGTCTCAGGTCGATCGCTTCCTCGTGCGCCTCGACCTGACCTATGCCGCGCGTGACGAAGAGGTGCAGGAGCTTCAACGCTACGCCTCGCCCGAGGGCAGCGCGCACCAGGGCTCGCTCACGGCCATCGAAGATGAGCGCGAGCTGCTGCGGGCGGCGCGCGATGAGGTGGCCGCCACCCGCGTCGAGCGTTCGCTGGTGGAGTACGTGGTGGACATCTGCGAAGCCACACGTCAGTCGCAGGACATCGCCCTGGGCTTGTCCACCCGCGCGGCGCGCGCGCTGCTCCTGATGGCCCGCGTGCTCGCCGCAGGTTCAGGCTTTGACTTCGTGCGCCCCGACGATGTGCAGAGCGTGGTCGACGCGGTGGGCGCGCACCGCATCGTACTCACGCCGGAAGCGCGCATCGCCGGCCTCACAGCAACGGAGTCGTTGACCCGACTGGTGGAGGGCATCGCCGTCCCTCGCGTCGAAGGCGTGGTGCCCACCTCCGCAGACGACGCGCAGGAGTAGGTCGCCCCCCATGACCCTGCGCTGGACTGCCATCGTCTGGATCGCCGCCATCGCCACGATCGGCATCGCAGGCCTGTGGATGGGTGCTCCCGTCGCGGGCCTGTGGCGATGGCTCGCGATCGCGTTGGCGCTGGCGCTGCTCATCGAGCGGATGACGAGCGCCCGCCCCGCCCTGCACGCCACGCTGGAGCAACCGCAATCCGTACACCTGGGCGAACCCACGGACTGGGTGCTGCACGTGACCAACACCGGGCGCACCGCCCTGCGCTGCGCCTACGCTCCGCGGCCGCCGGAGTGGTTTTCAGGCCAGCTGGACGATGCCGCGGTACGGCTGCGGCCGGACGAACACCAATGCCTGCCCTTCAACCAGGTGCCCCAGCGCCTGGGGGAGCACCTGTGGCCTCGCCAGCCCGTACTGGTGCGCGGCTTGTTCGGCTTAGCTGAATGGATTCGTTCGGTACCTCTGCATGAGCGCGATGCTGCGGGGGAGTCGCCTGCGGTCACCCGCGTGTCGCCGGCCATGCTGGCGAGCGCGGGGCGGCGCACGGCCCTCGACCGTCTCGGTGACACGCGCCAGGCGATCCGCTCCTTCGGCGGCAGCGAGTTCCGCAGCCTGCGCAACTACAGCATCGGTGATCCACCCTCGGTCATCGACTGGAAGGCGACCGCGCGTACCGGCTCCCTGGTGGTGCGGGAGACCGAGGAAGAGCAACAGCTCCTGATCATCTTCGCCTTGGATTGTGGGCGCAGCAGCCGCCTGCGCGTCGGTCAACTCGACGCCCTGGGGCATGCCGTCAACATCAGCGCTCGCCTGGCCGAACTCGCCGACCACGCGGGCGACCGCTACGGGTTGCTGACCTACGCCGACGCGCCCATCGACAGCATCTCGCCCGGCCACGGCCCGGCCCACCTGCGACGCGTGCGCGATTGCCTCGCCGGCAGCCGCGCACAGCAGAACGAGAGCAACCCCCTGAGCGCCGTGATGCAGCTCTCCCGCGCGCTGCCCCAGCGCGCCCTCGTGCTGAACTTCACCCAACTCGACGACGCCACCGCCAGCGGCCAGCTGGCCGAAGCCACGCTGCTGCTGCGCCCGAAGCACCTACCCATGGTGGTGGCCGTGCAGGACGCCAACCTCGAGCAACTGATGCAACCCACCGGCACCGATCGCAACGCCATCTTCAGTGCCATCGCAGCCCGTGAGTACCGGCGCACGGCGGCGCGAACGCGGGCATCGCTGGAGCGTATGGGCGCGGTGGTGGTCGAGGCGACCCCCGATCGGATCGAACGTGAGGTGTTCGAGTGCTACCGGCGGCTGCGCTCGGACAAGCGCATCTGACCTAGCCATCCCCAGATACGCCCGTCGAGGACCAGCAGGAACACCACCATCCAGGCCACGCCCACGACGACGCGGAACGTCAGGCTGAAGTTGGGATTGGGGGAAATGTAGCCCTCGATGAGCCCACAGCCGATCAGAAAGGGCACGGCGGCCGCGACCAGCGCACCGGCGTCGCCGGCGGCCGCTTGCAGCGAGGCGATTCGCCCCTCGGCACCGGGCCTGGCGAGGGCACGGCCGATGGCCAGGCCCGCCGCGGCGGCCACGCAGATCACGGACAGCTCGACGATGCCGTGAGCGACCACGAAGCGGAACAGCGGCAGGGCGGTGTCATAGGTGGCCGTGTAGGCGAAGATGGAGCCCAGCATCAGCCCGTTCAGGGACAGGATGTAGAGGGTGCCAAGGCCGTAGAGCATGCCGAACACGAAGGCGGTGAACGACACCGAGATATTGTTCATGGTGATGTCGGCGGCGAGCACGGACGAGGGAATGATGTTCAGCAGACCGTCCGTCCACAGGCCGCCGTTTTGCACCTTGCGGATCATCTCGCCGGAGAGGAACCAACCGGCCGTGTCGGTGGCGACGCTCACCATCACGTAGCCGATCACCGTGGCCAGGATGAACAGCCCGAAGGAGACGATGAGCTCCCCCCGCAGCGTTCTCACCGCGGCCGGCAACCGGTGCGTGTAGAGCCGCCAGAGCTCCTCCAGCGGCGCAGTCGGCCTGCGATTGATGGCCCGGTGCAGCTCCGTGTACAGCGCCTCGGCGGTGCGGTGGAGTCGGCTGCCGGGCACCTCGCGCCGCGCGAGCGACACGTCCCGCGCCAGGCCCTGGTAGCCGTCCAGCACCTCGCGTGCCTCCTCGAGGCCGAGGTCGCGGCGCTTGCTGGCGACGTGACCGGCGAGGGATTTCCAACCGCTATGCCGTGCGCTCAGCCAATCCGCGTAGAGAGCCTGCTTGTCCTGCTGCGTGGCGCGACTCACTGTCCCAACAACTCCTTTAGCTGGCGACGACGCTGGCGGTCCTTGGCAGCCGGCGTGATGCCCTGACGCAGCAGGATACCCTCCGTAAGCTCCCGCCGACGGTCACGGCGCAACGTGCCCCAACGGGCGAGCACCTTGGTGACCAGATCCAGCTCGTCCGGCGACAGATCCGAGCGCTCGAGCGCGCCGAGATCCTTGACCAAGCCGCGAGCACTCTTCGGCGCCTGCACCACCCGGGTGCCGGCGACGAGATCACCGAGGCGCTGGTGGTATCGAGTGCTGAGCACGGCGATCAGTCCCACCGTGTAGAACATCGGCAGGCTGTCGATGACGCGAAGGATGTTGCGCAGGAGAATGGCGCCTGAGCTGGGGGGCTGCCCGTCGCGGTCGACGCAGTGAATACCGGCGAAGCGCTTGCCGGGCGAATCCCCGCGCATGATCAGTTCCACCACCGGGTGGTACAGCATGAAGAGCAAGCTGGGCACGCCGAACAGCCCCAGCAGAATACGACCGTCCCGCGTGAATTCCCCCTCAGCGTCCGTCACCTCCCACTGCACCATGCCAAGCCCTGCCAGGACGCTGAGCACGATCCAGTACAGCACCGGGAGCACGAGGCGGATGTGGAAATCGATGATGTAGGCGTAGCTGCGACTGCCTGCGCCCGCGAGCGGTAGGTCGATCGACACGCCGGTGGCGGCGCCCAGTTCCAGGGACGGCGAAGTGGTGGCTTCCTGCATCGGGCTATTGAACCCGATCGATCCCGCTTCGGCTACCGCGAGTTCCCCGCTTTGACGATGCCGCTATCGAGGCTGGCGACAGGCCCCGTTGCGAGCACCTCCCCGCGCAGGCCGATCAACCGTTACTTTCCTAATAGATTCAGACACATCAGGTTTCCATCAGGTGAGCATTGGGTATCCCAATGGGTGCCATCAGGACGCGCTCGCCTGGCTCATGGAGGCTGTGCTCAGCGGCTAACGGCCGCACCCAGTTCACCGCCCAGAAGGTAACCCAAGGACGAACCATGCACACCACTCACACAATTCCCTCGCTCGCCCTCGGCCTCGCCGTGTTGGCCGTTGCCGCCAACGTGCACGCGGAAGACCGCGAGTACGTCGAGATCTTGAAGCCCTCCACGGGCTTCAACTCCGACTGCAACCAGCCGATCTTCAACCTCCCCGCCCCGTTGCCGCCGGACATTCACTTCGACTTCATCGGGCTCCACAACCCCGCCACTGCGCCGGGTGACCCCGGCAACGACGCCCTGCCGCTCACGCCGGACAGCTGCGTGGACGACCTCGACCAGGAGGTCGCCACCACCACCAACGCGGACTTCCGTGCCGCCAACGGCTTCCCCGACGCCGACGAGCGCCTGAAGAACCGGCGCAGCAACGAGGTGCCGATGCCGACGCTCCTCGACGGTGTGCGCATCGCTGCGCCGCCCGAGGGCGCGCTGGGGGCCCCCTTCCCCACCACCCACAGCATCCCCGCTGACGCCATGACCCTCGGCGAGTTCCGCGACGTACGCGGGTTCATGCGGGTGACCTGCCGCGACGACGGTACGGGCGCGGTCGACATTCGCGTGTTCGGCTATCGCCCCAACGCCCTCGTCACCGTCTGGGCCGTCTGGTACGCCACCCCTCCCGGCGCACCTGGCGCGACCATCATTCCCCTGCCCTTCGGCGGTGTGCCGAACCTGCTGGCGATCAACAACCGCGGCAACGGCGTCTTCTCGCGCGAGCTCGGCTACTGCCCGATGGATGTGACGGAGAACGGTGACCAGCTGTTGGTCGTAGATCTGGCGGAGCACTGGGACGGCTCCACCTACGGGGCCCTGCCGGATCAGCCGATCACCGAGTACGATTTTCTCCTCGACCCCGCCGATCCCGAGTCGGCCTTCCGCAGCTACGTCGGCGGTACGGTGACGATGAACCGTGGCGTATTTCGGATGCGAGCTGAGTAGCTACCTATGAGGGAGGCTGTGCCACCCGTCGTGGTGGCACAGCCGAGAGCATGTTCGATGCGAGGGCTGGCGGTATCTCGCGACTACGTCGGCCTCAGGACCAGAGAATAGTCCCCTCGCCCCGCATGGAACGGCGCCGCCTCAACGACACCATGTTCGGCGAGCGCCAGTTCCATGCGACGCAGAAGATCCATCGCCACTCGCGCTGGCTGCGCCATCCGGCGCCTCACCCTAACGCTGACCTTCACCTTGTGCCGCGCCGCCAGAAAAGCGCGGGCACGACGTAACTTCACCTCGTAGTCATGCGAGGCGATCTCAGCCCGCAGGGTGATCTCTTTGGTGCTCGGGGATGCGCGCTGCCTTTGCGCCGATTGTCGCTGCTTGCTCGCCAGGTACTTGGCGCGCCCGTGGTCCATGATCTTGCACACGGGAGGATCGGCCTGGGGCGAGACCTCGACCAGATCGAGGCCGGCATCGGCGGCTGCTTCGAGGGCCGAAGCCGTGGTAACGACACCGCGGTGGGTGCCGTCAGAATCCACTAGGCGGATGCGACTGTGGGGAATGCGTTGGTTGCGTCGTGGGTCTGTTGTGACGGGCGACCCGCCCGAATCGGGTTTGTTGACTATGGTGCGTACCTCGATGGGTGGCTAAACAAAGCGCTTCGATCAGCTCGATGGGGGAGCTCGAACGAAGCGGGGGCGACCATACACGACTTCGTGGAGGTGCGACAAGCGCCTGGCCCTACATGAGATCTAGTAACGCCTGATGACGCGGAATCTGTACCTTGGCAGCGCACGCTGCAGGGCATCCGCCTGAGAGGACCAGTAGCTGGCCAGGCCATCCCAGAGCTGCTTGCGCAGGGTATCCGAACGCCAGCCACTGGCGGTCAACCTGAACTCATGCACCTCCTGGGAGGGAACCGCTTCGAGATAAGCCATCATGATGCGCAGGGTCGCCGTCATCAGGTTGGGTGTCCTGTCCAACTCCTTGAAGAGCTCCTTCGCGTTCTCGCTGTGGGGGGTCATCTTCACCTTGTAGGCAAAGTTCACGGCGTAGCCATCCTCCCACTCCTTCACCTCGAGCACCTCGACGTCGAAGAGCACCACCTTCATGTACATCTTGAACAGTTTATTCACGGGCTCCGTGTGCAGGATGCTGGTGGGATCCCTAGGCGTGGGCATGCCGCCCAGCGTGAGCATTTCGCGGTAGTAGGCGAGCTTCACCTCCTCGGCCGTGGGCGCCGTGTACTCGCCCGGCACCTTCAGCACACCGGGCTTCACCATGAGCTCGCGTTCTCGGGGCGAGTAGCGGGCGTAGAACACGGCCTCGTCGAGCTCCGCCCGACGCGTATCGGCGAGAGCGCTCACCTCGGCGCCGAAGCCCGACCGGAAGTCGCTGGGCACGACGAGGATGTCGGCGACGAGTTCGTCCACCTCATCGAAGTCCTCGATCGAGGCAAGGCGCTTCTTAAGCTGAGGCAAGGCCTCAGCGCGGTCCTTCTCACGGCGGGCGTTCAAGCGCTCGATGAACTCCTTGTAGGCCGGGCGGTAGGAGGCTCTGCCCGTAATGGCCTGGGCCCGCGCGTAGAGCGCACTGCCGGCGAGCACGGCGTCTAGGCCCTTGCCGAGGCGCTTGATCTCGCCGGTCAATGGCTTCAGGTGCGTATCGAGCAGACGATCGAGCGCGCGGTTGAGCTCGCTGCCCACGGCCTTACGATCGTCCTGGCCGATGTGGTCGAGGAGGCCGTCCTGGGCCAGCCACCAATCCGCGAGCAAGCTCGCCCCGTCGGCCCCCTGAGCCAGGGTGGCAATCGCCGCGTCGAGGCGAGCCTCGAGAACAGGCCGGGCGCGAGAGGCTCGGGAAGCGCCGATCCATCCGTTGATCGCATTGAACTGCGAAGGCCACAGGTGAGCCAGGTGGTCGGCGGCCGCCTCCTCCCAACCCGCCAGGCGCAGAAAGGTCAGCTGGTCGATCGGTTGCTCGGCGAGCATCGCCTCGACACCATCGGCGTAGCGACGGGCCTGGGCCTGAAGGTAGTAGCGGGACAGGGTGCGAGGGAAGTAGCGCTCGAACTCCGAGTCGATCCAGCCTACGAACTCCTGGGACAGGCCGTTGCCTCGCAACTGCTCGAGCATCTTGACGATTCGCCAACGATCCCCGGCGGACCACTCGACCGGCGTCTGACCGAAGGCCGCCAGCGTGGCCTCGTCGCTGAACAGGTTGGTACCGGCGTTAGGCCAGCGCTCGAGCACGATCTGATCGTCCACCAACAGCTCGGGCACCTCTTCGCCCAGACGATACGCCCAGGCGATCAAGCGCTCGGGCGTGGTGGTGACGTCCGGCAATGCACGTTCCCGGGTGGCGGCAGTCAGCGGTGGGACGGGCAGCGCAGGCGTACTATCGGCGCGGCGGCCTTCGTCTTCAGAGGGTGTGGGTGGCGTTGGCTGCTGCCTAACCGTGGCACGGTCCGCTCTGGTTCGCGAGCGGGCGGCATCCCTGCTACTGCTCTCCTCAGCCGCCAGCGCTTTGCGCGCTTCGCGCGCTTCCTTGGCCGCCGCCACGGACGCTCGCTTGAATTCGTTGTATCGCTTCTGGGCATCCTTGTACGCCTGGTTGGCGGCCTCGTAGGCATCGCCCTCCGCCGCCTTACGGGCGGCCGCAGCGTCGCTCCGGGCCTGGGTCGCGTCCTTGAAGGCCTGCTGCATCCGGACCTCTTCGGCATTGGCGGCGTCGGCGGCCGCACGCAGCGCCTGCAGGGCCTCGCTTTCGGCGGGTGCGCTATCTTCCTCGGGCGCTGGCTCGGGCTTGCGCCGTCGCGCGTCGCGGCGCCCGTTGTCCGCGTCGCTTGCCTCACCCTTGTCTACCGTCTGCGCCTCGTCGGGCGCAGGCGCTTGCAAGGCGCGCAGCTGATTGACCTTGGTGAGGCGGTAGTCCGGGCGACCGCGGGCCAGGTTGACCTCTTCCCCTAACCGATCCATCAACGCTTCGGGTACCGCCCCGGGGCGCCACAGCATGACGGGCAAAAACACAGGCTGGAGAGGGGTGGGGAGTCTCTTGCGTGCTGCAGCCGTGTTGGGATTGAGCAGTTCACCGAAGAGCACATTTTCTCGAGCGTCGAAGAGAAGCCTCAGGGCCGCGGGGCGTAGGACGTCATCCCGCGGCTTGTTCACCCATTGCCAACCCGGACCAAAGCGCAGCTGGCCAGTCTGGGTGTTGACGATGGCGGGCAAGGTGGCCTCTGCAGAGATCTGCTCTGCCTGACGTTGCACGCGACCGAAGAACTGCGCACCTACCTCGGTCTCCTCGAAGCCGGGCGCGAGATAGAACAGCGGCTCGACCTGCAGCGTTGCCGAGACGGTCTGGTAGAAGCTGTCCGCAACCTCATCGCCCTGCAAGCGGTAGCCCGAGTCGTCGATCGAATCGAACAGCTTGCGCGTGCGGGACGTCTGGCGTCGCCAATCGGCCGACGCCTTCCCCTGCATGCGCATCTCACGCTGCTCTTGCGGCGTTGCCGCCTGAACGCTTGCTCGGTCTGGGCGACCACCGCGCCCGCCTCTGTGCGCCGAATCGGGAGCCGGCTGGAGATCGAGGCGAATACGCACCACGGAGGATCCGCCCTTGGCTGGTGTGGCCGCGAAGCCCTCCCACGCTCCATAGAGCTTGTCGAGGGCATCTGCCTTGGCACTGCCCTGCGCCCAGGTGAGTTCACCCCCGAGCGTAATGATGAGTAGGAATACCCCGATGAGTGTTCTTGAGTGTCCGTCCATTGACCCCAATCCTATGGTTAGTCACCACACAGGCGTGGCCCTCTGCTCGAGTCAGCGAGCCGCGTACCCCAATTCTCCACGAATGGCTGCGGCCGTCTCATCCATGCGCGAGAGCACGTTGCTGAAGCGCACATCCTCCCGAAGATCGTCGAAGAGCGGATCCAAGCGGAGTTCGCGAAGTACACGCCCGCGCCTTGCAGCATCCTCCAGCCAAGCGAGCGCACCCGCTGCGTCACCCTCCAGCATGCGCCAAGCGGCGGCCCCCAGCAGCTCCTCGTCCCGAAGCGGCACATCGTCGCTCGGCGACCAGCCTTCGAATCGCTCGTCCATCAGGGCGCGAAGGCTCCGCGCCTCGGGCTCTATTCCCAGCACGAAGATCGCCTGATGCAAAGGACGTGTATAACCTAGCGAAATCTTTGACTCCGTCAGGCCAAAGCGCTGGATACTCTCGCGTGCGTACGACTGCGCGAGCGAGGACACGCTTCCCCAGTAGGCGATATCGAAGGCGCTGATGCCAGCGTAGGTCAGCACCGTATTCTCATCGAGGCGTGCGATGGCGCCGGCGCGATCGCCACGCTCCAGGGCGACGGCCGC
Source organism: Pseudomonadota bacterium (assembly GCA_039815145.1). Lineage (NCBI taxonomy): Bacteria > Pseudomonadati > Pseudomonadota > Pseudomonadota bacterium. Next base: position 11,855 of record JBCBZW010000047.1, on the reverse strand, counting down.
GTGCACGCCCCAGCCGTGGGGGGACTCCTCCAGCCAGGCGTCGGCACCGAGGCGCCAGAGGAGGTCGTTGCGCCGCTGGGTCATCAGCGGTTCTCGCGGGTTCTGTTGCCAGGCGCGATCGAGCATTGCGTAGGCACGCTCGTACTGCCCCACCTGCCCGAGGGCAAAGCCCAACGCGAACTGGGCCGCCACATGCTCGGGATTCCAGCGGTAGATCTTCTCCGCGAGGGCGATGGCGGCCGCCTCCTCCCGGTTGTACAGGTGCGCCTGCACCAGCGCCCCGGAGATCACCGGCGAGAGCGGATCCAACAGCACGGCCCGCCGGAAGGCCTCGTGAGACTCGTGCGGGCTACCCAACATGCCGAGGGCTGCGGCGCGCCGAAACTGCGCCTCAGCGGTGTTCGGCGCCCGCCTCAAGGCCTGGTCGGCCAAGCTTAAGGAACGCTCGGGATCGCCCTCCATCATGGCCAGAAGGGCCGCCGCCGTGAGGGCCTCCACCGACTCCGGCGCCAAGGCGGTGGCCGTACGCAGGTGAGCCGCGGCCTGCGCGCGCGCTTCGTCGATCGGCGCGTTCAGGGCCTGCACCGACAGCAAGCGCCCCAGGGCCAGGGCCGCATGGCTGGCGGCGAAGTCCGGCGCCGCCGCGACGGACTGCGAGAGCAACGTCAGGCCCTCGCGCACCCCGTCCGCCGTGCGGGTACGCACCAATTCGCGCCCGCGCAAGAACTGCTCGTAGGCCTTCAAGTCGATGTCACCGCGGGGCGCGAACGGCGTCGGTGTCGCCTCCACGCCGATCGCCGCGCTGAGCACCTCGAGCACCTGCTGGGAGATCTCGTGCTGCACATCGAACACCTGTTCGACGTCGAAGGGGCGATTCCAGCTCTTCGACAGCACGTGGATGCCGTCGTCCGCGCGGATCAACTGCACGGTGATGCGAAGTTTCTCGCCGGCGGTGCGGACCGATCCCTCCATCACGTAGTCGACGCCCAGCGCCTGCGCGATGTCGCGCACGTCCCGCTCGGCGCCGCGAAAGCGGAAGGCGGAGGTGCGAGAGGCCACCCGCAGCTGCGTCGACTGGGCGAGCTCGTTGAGGATCTCCTCGGCGAGCCCGTCGGCGAACCAGCCCTGATCGCCGCCCGGGGACATGTCGTCCAAGGGCAGTACGGCGATGGCGGGGACCGTGTTCTCGGCGATCAGCGCCGGCGCCTCCTGCTGCTGCGGCGGCCGCCAGAAGAACCCTGCGGCCGCGATGGCCAGGACGATCGCCGCCGCGATGGCGACGCGCGGCAAGACCGGTGATGGGCGATCCGGGCTCGGCGTGGCCTCGCCGACCGGGGCGGCAGTCCGCGGCTCCGCCTGCACGGCGGGCAGGAACCGGTAGCCGCGCGCATGGACGTTCTCGATGGCCCAGGGGGATTTAGCATCGTCGCCGAGGGCGCGTCGAATCTCCTTGATCGCCGTCGTCAGCACCGCGTCCGTGACGGGCACGTTGCCCCAGCCGATCTCAATGAGCTCCCGCTTGCTGAGCAACTCACCGGGTCGACGCATCAACGCATGCAGCAAGCGAAGGTGCTTGGGCCGAAGCTCGCGCGCGGCCCCAGCGTATTCCAAACGCTCCGCGGCGATGTCCAGGAGGATTTCGCCCGATCTGAGAACTTCTTGTTCTTCAGTCATTTAACAGTGCGGCAGGCCCAACGACACAACTGACAGCATTGTGTCAGAACTCGTTCATGCTTGCTGCGACCGGAAGCGCAGAGGATGCCCCCCGTCCAACACGAACACCCACAAGGGGGAACACGACATGACACGCACTTCTCTTCCGCTCGCCCTCGCCGCCTGCGCTTCGCTGGCGAGCCTCTCAGCCCTGGCCCAGGAGACCGTCACCATCGAGTACTCGCAGGGCGGGTACTCGAGCGGCGGCACCATCGAAGGCGTCCTGAGCGGCACCGATCTGGACGGCGACGGTCGCCTGTACGCGGTGTCGCGCTTCATCTCCGACGTCTTCGGCCTGCCCTTCGGCAATGAGGTGGACTACGCCGAGATCACCTTCACCGGCTTCAACCTCGAGGCGCCGGTAACGATCGTTTATGACAAGTCCGTCGCCGACATGGAGGCCTTCGAGAACGCCTTCATGGGCTTCGCCTACAACATCGACGGCGGTCCCATCGGCGATCAGGTCGACGAGGGCATCTCCCTGGCCGTATTCGCGCCGAGCACCAACTGGTGGATGGGCGAGTTCTTCAACTTCATCGCCAACCCCGTGCCGGTGTCGGACGTCATGCTCACGCCCTGCGGTGAAGGCGAGGCCTGCGCTGGCGTCCTGGGGTTGGTCCCGAACCCGGAGTTCCCCGACGGCATCGAACTGGTCTACAGCGATTACAGCAACGAGCCCATCGCCACGCAGGTGGTGGAGGAGATGACCGATCGCGTCTTCGCCGTGAGCGTGCGCACGAACACGGGCGATACCTTCGCTGACTGCCTGCGCTTCGATGAGATGGGCAGCCTCACCGTGGACGGCTTAGGCGCCACGCTGACCACGCGGCAGACGCGCCTCGACAGCTCACCGACGGCGTTCCAGGCCACCTCGCGCACCGGCGCCCCCCTCGCCCTTGCGCTCAGCGGTCGAACCCGGGGAGAGGATGAGATCGTGGGCAACGGGGTGAACGAGTTCGGCAGTACGTTCGTCTTCAACGGCAGCGAGAACCCCGCCTGCGTGGTGGGCCCGGTGCGCTGGCACCACTAGGCGCTGACGGGAGGGGCGGTTCACGCGAGCCGCTCCTCCCCACCACGACGTTTCGGTTGACGTTGAACTCCCTTACAGGCGCCATTGGAACTACCAAATACTGATGCCTAGCACGTCGATTCTTGCCAGGCAGTTGGGCGCGTCAGAAGGCGCGGCGCTAGCGAGGCGCTTCGCTCACGCGGGTTATCGAGCGTTGCCAGCTACGACATCATCGACGACCGCTTGCGGTTTACGGCTGGCCCCGAACACTACGAGTTCCAAGTGGTCACGTCGGGCGACGCCACCTTCGGATACCGGCTACGGAACGGGAAGACGGCTGCCGCTTGGCGCATCACGACGCGTGACGGCAGCGAGGTGGAGTTCGCCACCACAAGGGAGCTTGCCGAGCACGGCATAACGCCGATCACAGGGCCCGAGCTACGCCAATTGATCGAGGGTCATCGCCTGACGATGCTCAAGCGTAGCGACGGCGAGCTGTACGAGATCGAATTCGGGCCGGACGGCCAGAGCCGACTTTGGGACAGCACGGGAAGGCACCTTGGCGAACGCCACTACTCGGTGTTCCAAAATCAGCTCGTGATGGAGATCGAGGACCGCGCTTCCTACGTGAGCGTCTTCCACACACCGCTTGGATTCCTGGCGGCTCGCAGCATCGATGATGGGGCGGTCGACTGGGAACTACTGTCGCGCGAATAGTCCGCGGCTACGCGTCGCTACCGCTCGGGAGGTTTAAGTCTCCCGAAGCGCAGGTAAAGCCGGTCCAACAGCCACAACTGCACCCGCCCGGTGATCGGCCCCGTCACCACGGCCCACAGACCATACACCAAGCGCCCCAGCATCACCGGCAGATCCGTCGACGCAGACAAGCGCCGCCCCGCCCAAATCGCCAGCACGGTTGCCAGCAGCAGGAGCACCGCCCCGGCACCGTTCAGCAGCACGGCGTTAGCGCTGAAGGCCCCCACAAGGGCGGCGACGACGGCAGTGCCAATCCCCGCAATCCAACTCGCCTGACGAAGACGTTCGCTGGCCAACCACGGTTTGAAGCGCCGCCGTGCAGACACTGCCAGCACCTCGCGCAGATGCTCACGGGCGGCGTAATCGCGCAGCACCTCCTGTACCGCCAGGAAGTCCCAATCGTCCGACGGCGCTTCGCCATCGGTCAGCGCCGTAAGCGAGGCGTCCTCCCGGAAGGCATGTTCGGCCATGCGATATCCACTCAACATGAGCGTGAGTGACTCGGACTCGTGGAAGGCGTCGTAGTCCGTGCGCACGGCGGCCAGCGCCCGTTGGATACCGATGGGGATCTCGTACTCGGTCTCCTGGTGTTCGACCAGCTCTTCGCCCCGCTCCTGGGCGCGGTCCTCGACCAGGGACAGGGGATCGTCACACCCTACCCAGTCGATGGGCGTGACCGGCAGATCCTTGCGCAGATGCACCACCATCAGCCCCCGCAGCAGACCTGAGCGACGCCGGCCTTCCAGATGTTCCGTGGACAGCTGCAGGGCACGGGCGCGCAGGATGATATTGGCACGACGGCGTGCCGCGAGGCGGCCGACGCTCGGGGCATCGACGCTGTCGATGGGGCCCGTGCCGTCGCTGACCAGCATCACCTGGCAGTCGCGCTCGAGGAGCGCCGAGATGCCCTGGGTATCCGTCACCCCGCCGTCCACCAGGCGCACGTCGACCCCGGGGTAGAGCCCTTTCAATGACAGCGGCTCCGTGCGTCCAGGCACGGATGCCGACGCCGCCACCGCGTACCCCAGGCGAACGCTCCGCACCCCCTCCGGCGCCTCCGCATAGTTCACCCGTCGCAATTGATAGCTGGAGTCGACATGAGTATTGATGCTACCCGGAGGCTCGCCCATGGAGTCGGGAGTGAACTGCCAGTTGTGGCCCGTGTTCAGGGTGGTGGCGTTGATCACCAGCTCCGGCACCTTGGCGGCGCGACGCCAGTTGTCGTGCTTCGCCTCGAAGGTGGCGCCTTGGGCCGTGCCGTAGGGACGCACGTCGAGGTCCGGCATGTAGATCGGATCGCGCTTGCCGCGGCGACGCTGGGGCTGCCCCGCCTCCTCCGCGATCCGCGAGAAGAGCATCTCCTCGAGCAGCTCGCCCGTACGCATGGTGCGGTTGTAGCTCGGGCCGAGGAGCTTGGCGTTGGTCACGGGGTCGATATTGAGGCGCCCGCGAAGGTTGCGACGCACGCCGTCCTGGAAGTGGCGTTCCAGGCGCCGCACGAGGGCGATGTAGTCCTCGCGGGTGATCTCCGCATCCGCCTTGGCCTCGAGCAACTCCTTCAGCAGCAGGTAGTAGTGGGTGCCGACGATGGCGCCGCCGGCTACGCAGGAGAGCACCTCCACATGGCGCAGCACGTCGAGCTCCGCCAAGCGCGCTAATACGCCGATGTGGTAGAGCGCGGCCCGGAAGCCACCGCCCGACAGGGCGAGGCCTACCCGCCCTGCGTAGGCGCCGCGCACGGCCTGCGAGTGCTCGCCCAGGAATTCCCTTAGCACCTTGCCTGCCTGCGAACGCGAGAAGGCCGGGACACTGCCCGTGTCGCCGCTCTGCATCCGGGCCACCGCGGTCAACTGGCGTACCGTCGCCTGATACTGCCAAGCGGAGACGCCGAGTTCGCGCAACTTCTCCAGCCAGGGCCCGGCCTGCTCGAACTGGCCGAGGCCGAACAGCGCTTCGGCGATGGTGGTGTAGAGGCGCCAGCGATCGGCGACGGACTCCTTGGCTTCCGTGAGCGGCGAGAGGGTCTCCACCAGTTCCTCGCGAATCGCCTGCGTCTCCTCGGCGCGGGCCGAGGCCATGTCCGAGCTGCCACCGGCGGAGGCCGCCTCGCGACGCTCCACCTCGCCGAGCTGGTCGAGCACGAAGGCCGCGTTGATGCCGGACTGGCCGAGGTCGTGCTCCGGCCCTTCCTCGTAGGCGCGAAGGTAGTAGGTCAACGCGCGCTCCAGGTTTTCCTTGTGACCGTCCAGGCGCCAGCGACGCTTGAAGACGGCGCCCGCCAAGGAGAGCGTGCGTTGGTTGCGCGTGTTCTTCAGGCCACAGCGCTCTTCCAGGATGGCGAGGGCACCCTCCAGGCGCGCGTCCACCGGGAGTTCCGTATCGTTGTAGGTGGCGAGGGCCTGGCGCTGGGCGAGTTCCAAGCGGGCCTTCGGATCCTCCACGACGCGACCACGCGCCCGCGCCAGCAAACGGCGCGCATAGCTCCACTCGCGCAGGTCGAGGAGCACCTTGCTTAAGCTATCGATCTCCTCGTGGCTTATCTTCGACGCGTGGAGCAGCGACTTCGCGCGGCGGCGATACTCAGGCGCCTGCGCGCGCAGCTGTACGTCTTCGAAGAGCATGGGTGCTCAGTCGTGGCCCGCCGGGCCGCCGGCACCGAAACCGCGCGGCGCCCACACCACCATGCAGCTGTGGATGGCGATGTCCGCGGACTTCGGCCGGATCGGCAGCTCCTCTACCTCCACGGCCGCCTCGTCGGCCTGCGCCTCCAGTTCCGCGACGGCCGCCTTCGCCTCCTTCTCCAGGTCGCGCATCTCGGCCTTGATGGCCTTGACGTTCTCCTTCGCCCGCTTCACGTCGCCGCGCTGCTTGGCGGCGTTGCTCATCTCGCGAGACACCGTCGACAGCTTGCGCCGCCGCTTGCGCCCCACGAGCATCGAGAGCATCGTGCCGCCCATGCTGGCCAGGGCGCCCATCGAACTGCCGCTCGCCTGCTGCGCCTCGCGCTCCACGGCCTGCTTCGCCTTGCGCACCTTCTCTTCGAGGCGCTCGAGCTTGATGGCGAACTTCTCCCGCGTCTTGGCGATGGCCAAGTCGCGTTCTTCGTGCTGCACGTGGACCAGGCGCGAGACGAAGTGGGCCTCGGTCTCGTCCAGTTCGGAGATCGCCTTGGGATCGGTGCAGCGGTAGAGCGTGAGCGGCTGTTGCGTGCGCAACCAGAACTTGAAAGCGCGCTGGTGCTTGGTGAGGGCCTTGGAGTCGCCGCTGTCGACGTCGGCGAAGCTCACCTGCTCGGGCGCGTCGTGGGCGAGGAGCGAGGCGTCGCCGTCGAAGGGCACGGCGTCCTCCCAGGAGAGGCCACCGGGCACGTCCGGGTCGATGCGGGTGAGCCAGGCGTGGTCGACGATCGTGTCGATCTTGTAGCGCACGCTGTGGTAGCTCACGTCGGCGAGCCCGAGGACGTAGGGCACGTACTCCACCGCGGGCTCACTCGCCCCGCGCGGCGCGAAGCGCATCTCCACGCCCTTGGGGGCGATGGGCGCCGAGGTGGTGGCGGTGTCCGTGGCCGTCGGCGCCGTAGTGGCGGGGGCTGCCAGCGCTGCCGCCGGCGTTGCCACGTGCCCACGTTCGGCCTTGATCGGCGCCATCACGCGCTCGATCTGATCACGGGTCAGCGGGCCCGGCAGGTAGCTCATCACCCAGCGCGTCTCGAAGATCACCGGGCCGTTCTCGTGTACGTTGTGCAGGAGGAAGCGGCGCTTGCCCAGACCAGAGATGGTCTGCATCAGTTCGTTGGTGTCGAGGTTGGCCGAGCCGTCCGCGCTCTCGAGTCCATCGCGCACGCGCATCTTGTCGCGCTCGGTCTGCAGACGCCCGATCATCCACGTGCCCATGTTGGAGAGGGCGCGGTAGTCGAGATCGATGGGGTTCTGCGTCGCGAGCACCAAACCGACGCCATAGGCACGGGCCTGCTTGAGGAGCGTCAGGAACAGGGTCTTGGCCGGCGGGTTGGCCACGGGCGGCAGGTAGCCGAACACCTCGTCCATGTACAGCACGGCGCGCAGGCTGGTGGTGCCGGGCTGGGCGCGCATCCAGGCGATCAACTGCGTGAGCAGGCGACACACCACGAACATGCGCTCCTCATCGCCCAGGTGCGCGATGTATACCACGGACACCTTCGGCTTGCCGTGCTCGGTGTAGAGCAGGTTCTCCGCCTGCAGGGGCTCGCCCTGCATCCACGCGGAAAAGCCCGGCGAGGCGAGGAGCGAGTTCATGCGCATCGCCAGGTCGAAGCGGTCCTTCTCAGGATAAAAGGTGTCGAGGGCCATCACGCCGAGCATCTCGAACGGCGGACGCTGCACCTGATGGATCAGATCGGCGAGCGTCGGCGACTTGCCCTCGGTCCAGGCCGTCTGGAGGATCTGGCTCAGAAGTAGGTGCTCGCGACTGGTGAGCGGATCGACATCCAGGCCCAAGAGCATCAGCAGGGCGGAGACGGTGCTGGTGAGGCGCTCGCGACGGGTCTCGTCGTCCGTGCCCGCAGGCGGTGGCGCGAAGTCACCCAATACATCCAATGGGATACCCGCGGTGCTGCCCGGCGTGTAGACCGCGAAGTCAGCCGCTTCGCGCAGGCGCGTGATGCGATCCGGGTCCTGGCCCCAGCTCTTGAGGCCGCGTCGCCACAGGTCCGCCTGTTTGGTCGCGTACTCGTCCGGGGTGAGGCCCTTATCCGCAGCAGCGCGAGGGTTGACCCAGGGCGCAAAGCTCTCGCCGTCGAGGTCGGGGAAGGTGAGCATCAAGTTGCCGAGGTCACCCTTCGGGTCGATCGCGATCACCGGAATGCCATCGATCGCAGCCTCTTCGATGAGGCCCACGCCGAGACCCGTCTTACCACTGCCCGTCATGCCGATGATGGCGGCGTGGGTGGTTAGATCGCGTGACTCGTACAGGAGCGGCGCGGCAGCGGCGCCTTCGTCGTCACCCTGCTCCTGGCGGCCGAGATAGAACAGCCCCAGCTTCTCGTAGACTTGCGGATCCACGGATTCCCCTCATGCCGCCGTGTCCCCCGCGAGGCGCTTTTTACAGTGCCTCGCCACGGTGGCTTCTCGCGCGGAGTCTGCCCCAACCGGGGCCGGTGCTCAAACCGCGTTAGCTGCGCACCTGCGACAGGCGTAGCAGGGTAAATGTCAAGGCCGCCATCACGAGCAGCCCCGGCAGGGATCCCAGCGCGTCGGGGAGGAATGAGCCCACCGCGATCACGTTGGGATTCGACGTCAGCACGATCGGGATGGCCATGAAGATGCCCACGAGCGCCTCGCCGGTGATCAGACCGGCAGCGAACAGCATGCCGAAGCGCTGACGTCGCTCCGCCTCTTCCTGACTTGCCGAGACCCGTTCGTTGTATCGTTTCGCCATCTCGGCGACGATGCCACCGATGAAGATCGGCACGGAGAGCTCGAGGGGCAGGTAGATGCCCACCGCCACGGCCAACACGGGCGCTCGCCAGGCCGAGCCACGCGCCTTCAGCTGCAAGTCGAGGGCGATGATCGCCGCACCGATACCTGCCCCGATCGCCACCATGCCCCAGGGCAACCCGCCCCTGAACACACCCTGCGCCACCGACGCCATCAAGGTGGCTTGCGGCGCAAGCAGGGCATCGGGTTGATCAGCCGTCGGCTCACCGATGCCGTAGGCCTTGAGCAACAGGTTCAGGATGGGCGCCATCACCAACACGGCGGAAACCACGCCCACGCCCTGCATCAGCTGCTGACGCCACGGCGTCGCCCCCACGATGTAGCCCGCCTTGAGATCCTGCAGGTTATCGCCAGCAATAGCTGCCGCGGAGCACACCACCGCGCCGATCATGATCGCCGCCGCCGGGCCAACGGCCCCGTTAGCGCCCATCATCGCCGCCAGCAGGAGCGACGAGAACAGGATCGTGGCGATCGTGATACCCGAGATGGGATTGTTCGACGAACCCACCAGACCTGCCATGTAGGCCGCCACGGAGGAGAACAGGAAGCCCGCGACGATCATGATCACGGTCATCACGCCGCTGATCACCACATCGCCGGTGATGAAGAAATAGAGGATGGCGATGGGCACGATAAAGGCGGCGATCAGCGCCAGCACCACCTGCATCGGTGTGTCGCGCTCCGTGTGGTCTACCGCTGCGCCGCTGGCACCGCCCTTGGAGGCGGAGAGGCCGCTGCGCACGCCCGAGAGCAGGGAGCCACGCATGGAGATCAGGGCCCAGATGCCGCCGATGAGCATGGCACCCACGCCCAGGTAGCGAATCTTGCTGGTCCAAATGCGGAAGGCGACGTCCACGGCCGGGGCACCATCCGCCACCATGGCCGCGATCGCCGGATCGCCGTCGAGGAAGAAGGTGCTGTAGATCGGAATCGCCAGGTACCAGGAGATGGCGCCACCCGCGAACACGAGCACGGCGATGTTCAGGCCCACGATGTAACCCACGCTCAGCAGCGCCGGCGAGAGGTTGGTGCCGATATAGGCGATCGTGCTCTTGCCCGCGTAACCCGCCATCGCGGCCGAACCGGACCACAGGCGCAGGCCCGTCTCGGCGAGCTTGGTCAGGCCACCCGCCAGGGCAGCGATCACCAGGTAACGCATACCCGCGGCGGGATCGTCGCCCACCCGCAGCACTTCCGCCGTCGCCTTACCCTCCGGATAGGCGAGGTTCTCCTCCACGATCAGCGCACGTCGCAGGGGAACCGTGAACAGCACCCCGAGCAAGCCGCCCAGGCCCGCGATCACCGTCACCCACCAGTACTGAAACACCTGCCAGTAGTCGAGGATGATCAGCGCCGGGATGGTGAAGATGACGCCCGCCGCCACCGACTCCCCCGCCGAGGCGGAGGTCTGCACGATGTTGTTCTCGAGGATGTTCGAGTTCTTGAACATCCGCAGCAGGGCCATGGAGATCACCGCCGCAGGGATCGAGGCCGACACGGTCAGGCCCGCGAACAGGCCCAGGTAAGCGTTGGCGCCGGCCAGCACCATCGAGAGCAGCACACCCAGCACGATGGCTTTGGGCGTGAGCTGCGGCGGAATCCCCTGAGGCGACATGCAGTCTTCCTTGTGTGGTTGTCGTTCGTGCTTAGTGGATGCCGTGCATGCCCTTACGCAAGATCGGCGAGATGATCAGCATGCCCACGCCCACCACGATGCCGCTCCACATGAGGTACTCGAAGAGCCCCGTGTAGGTCGCCACCGTCTGGGCGGCCGTGAGCACCGCGTCGGGATCGCCCGTGTCGATCGCCGCCAGCTTGCCGAGGCGCGTGGCCACGGTCTCCGCCAGGGCCGTGGCCAGGAACCAGGTGCCCATGCTCACGCCCACCACGCGACCGATGGAGAGCTTGGTCACGGCGGACAGGCCCACCGGCGAGAGCGAGAGCTCTCCGGTGGTGTGCAGCAGGTAGGCGAGGATCAGCCAGATGGCCGCCACCTGGCCCTGCGCATCCGGGAACTGCGCACCCAGCACCAGGGCGCCGAAGCCGAGGCCCGCCTGGATGATGCCGAGGCCGAACTTCACCGGCGTGCTCGGCTCGAAGCCGGCGCGCCCCAGGGTGCTCCAGAGCCAGGCGAAGGGAATCGCCAGGAGCATGATGAAGAGCGCGTTGAGGGAGCCGAACTGGCTCGCCTTCCACTCGATGCCGAGGAAGTTGCGGTCGAGGGCGCGGTCGGCGAAGAGCGTCATGGAGCCCGCCGATTGCTCGAACAGGGCCCAGAACACGACGGTGGAGAGGATCAGCACCATCAACACCACCGTGCGCGAGAACTCCGGCGAGTTGAAGCGCATGAAGCCGAACACGATGAAGCCCACCAGCACGGCGATGGCCGCGTAGACCATGTACTCCGCCAAGCCTGCCGGCAGGGGCAGGAAGTGGGTCTCCACCAGGGCGGCGAGAATACCCAGCACGATCGAGACACCCGCCAGACCGTAGGCGATCTGACGCCCCTCCGCCTGCTGGTTCTCGTGCAGCATGGAGAACAGGATGATGCCGGTGATGGAGATGATCAGCATCACGTTCTGCGTGAGGTGGACCACGGGCTCCTTCTGCACCAGCAGCCAGATCACGCCGAGGGACAGGGCCGTCGCCAGGTAGATCACCCACTCGCGGCTCAAGGGCCCGAACACCTTCTCACGCAGGGCGTTCTCGTCGCCCGGGTCCGCGTGGCCGTGGAGGTATTTCTGCCCCCACAGGAAGGTGAACAGGCCCAGCACCATGCCGATGCCCGCGGCGCCGAAGCCGTACTTCCAGCCGAAGGCCTCACCGAGCCAGCCGCAGAGCAGGGTGGCGGTGAAGGAGCCGATGTTGATGCCCATGTAGAAGATGGTGAAGCCCGCGTCGCG
>JBCBZW010000046.1 GCA_039815145.1 Pseudomonadota bacterium | reverse complement strand
GCGTCTCGTGCGTGCAGTCGCCTTGCGGGCGTCGCCGCGATGGTGCAGGCCGTGTGCTACGTCGTCGGCTTCGTGATGCTCGCGACCGTCATGAATCCCGGCGACGTCGATGGATGGTCCGCCCGCCAGAAGCTCGAATTCATTCTTGAGCGCGAGACTCTGTTTCAACTCTGGAACATCGTTATCTACGTCGTGTTCGGGGTCGCCCTGGTCGCCCTCGCGGCCACGCTCCACCGCCTGCTGGCGGTGCCCGACACGCTCTTGATGAGTATCGCGACGCCCTTCGGGTTCATCTGGGCTGGGCTGGTGATCGCCAGCGGTATGGTGGCCAACGTCGGCGTGGCGGCCGTGTCCCGGGCTTACGCCAACGGTGCTGCTGACGAAGCGGTGTCCTTGTGGTCGGCCGTCGGCGTGGTCCAGGACGGCCTGGGCGGCGGCGTCGAAGTGGTCGGTGGGCTCTGGGTGTTGCTGGTGAGCGCCGCTGCGCTGCGCGCTGGCATCCTGCTGCCGAGTTGGGTCAACTGGCTTGGCTTGATCGTTGGCCTGGCAGGCATTGCCACCATCGTGCCGTCGCTAGGCGGGCTCGGCGCGGTTTTCGGGTTGACGCAGATTCTCTGGTTCCTCGGCGTCGGTGCGGTGCTGTTGCTTCGCAAGGGGGAAGATCGAAGCGCCCCTGGGCGGTGATGCGACGCGCCCCGGGAAGGGACGCGCCGCACGCCGAGCACGGGCCTTAGCCTTCGCTCAGGTCCGCTTCCACCACGCCGCTCGCGAAGCTCCCGTACGCCTCCTGGAACTGCTTGGCCATGCTGTCCGGCCAGGCGTGGAATTCCCCACCGGCCAGCGCCTCGATGATGGCCTGCGCCACAAGGGAGGGCGGTTCGGCAATCTCGCCTAGCCCCGCCGCATCGCCCATGTCCGTCGCGATCGGGCCCGGATGCACGCTCACCACCGCGGTGCCTTGCTCGGCGAGTTGAGCCCGCAGGGCCTGCGTCAGCGAGTAGGCAGCTGCCTTAGACGCCGAATAGGTGGCGAAGGCGGGGAAGTTCTTCAGCGATGCCACCGAGTTCAGTTGCACCAGGGCGCCGCCGCCGTTGCGCTCGAGCACCGGTGCGAAGGCCTTCGCTACGCGCAGGAGGCCGTAGACGTTGTTGTCGAGCTCGAAACTCAGCGCGTCGAACACATCGTCCGAGAGGGCCTCGGCCGGGCGCAGTACGCCGGCGTTGCTGATCACCACCTCGACGTCGCTCGCCACCTCGGCCGCGGCGTGAATGGTCTGCGCGTCGGTGAGATCGAAAGCCACCGGCACCACCCGGTCGCCGTACTGCTCGACGAGCGGCGCGGCGCTGTCCAGCCGTCGCACGGCGGCGTACACCTTGGCGGCGCCCTGTTCGAGCAGGGTCTCGACGATGGCCTTGCCGATGCCGCGGTTGGCGCCTGTGACCAGGACGGTCTTGCCATTAATATTCAAGTTAGCCATTAGCTTATTCCTCAAAGTACTGACGGCCGAGCGGTTGTGCTGTACGGCCAGATGACGTGTTGTTTCCCCTCGCCGAGAAACGTTACCGCCGCGGCGCGATCCCATTGCTGCCACGCGTAACGGCGGGGTAGACCGCGGGAGTTCTGGCCGCCCGTCAGCGGTTTCAAGGGGGTGCCTGCCCGAGGCGGCACTTGCTCACTTTGGGGATCTGCGGCTACCGTCGTGAGGCAGGTCACGGTAGGGTGCGTGATGGCAATGCTCGGCATCGATTGGAACTCCTTACCGCAGTCAGTATTCATCTCCCATGCGTACGCCGATGAGGAGACGGTGGCGTCGTTGGTCGCTACCCTGAACGAGCGTGCGCCGCATGTGAGGCCCGAGGTCTTTCCGCGCCAGGAGCCGGATCCTGATGCCGCCGTTAGCAACGGTATCGTCGAGAGAATTCTCGCTTGCGACGGCCTGATCTACCTCGAGCGAGGAGCGTCAGCCGACTCCCTCTGGGTCAACTTCGAGCGCGATTACGCCCGCCGCACCGGCCGCCACGTGTTCGCCTACGATCCGGGAGCAAAGGGACTCCGCCTAGACGAGGGACGACCGGTGCCCCTCAACGTCACCGTGATGATGAGCCCCAACACGGCGGCCCTCGGGCGGTCGCTGCTGGACTGGTTGGCCGAGGAGCGGAGGTTTCAGCTCAGTCGTCGAAGCACGGTGGTCAAGATGAAGGAGATCCCGGATATGCTCGCCTCCGTGCTCTTCGAGGGGGCGGTCACCCTGTGGCTTCTCGACGAACGTCTGGGCGCGACGGCGCACCTGTCCTTCGACCTGGAGGATGAGATGCTGGAGGATGACCTCGACTGGCGCGTGAGCCATCGCGGCGGCGGGCGCTACGAGTACGACCTGAGCGACTACCCGTCGTGGCTCCTGCGCCACTCCATGTTCGCTCGGGTCGATCCGAGTTTCACGCTCAGCACCAGCGATGACCCCGACGTGCAGGCGTTCATCACCAGCGAGTACTTCATCGAACGGCAGTTCGCGCTCGGGTGGGGCGTCGATCTGATATCGACGGCGCAGGGCGATCGCTTCGACTGGACGCGAGCCGACGATCTCATCGTACGCTTGACGCTGATGCTGCAACGCGCGCGACCGTTTCTACACGAGATCGATGATGATCTGGACGACTAGCGCATTGGATTCCCAGCCCATGGCCCCGGGTTCACGTCGCGCTAGCGACTTGCCTTCAGCTCCACCGTCGGGGCGCCACCGTGCAGGTCGTAGACGCAGTTGCGACCGGCACGCTTCGCGGCGTAGAGCGCATCATCAGCGCCGAGCAGCAATCCCTCGAGGTCGGCCCGCGAGCGGCTGAGCGTGCACGCGCCAAAGCTCGCCGTGATGCGCAGTACGCGCCGATCCGTAGGCACTTCCAAGCCCTCCACCGCGACGCGCAGGCGTTCGGCCGTGGCCAGGGCGGCGGTGCGATCGGTGTTGCCCAACAGGCACGCAAACTCCTCGCCGCCGATCCTGGCCGCCATGTCCGTGCCGGCACGCAAAGTCTCGGCGAGACACTTGGCCACACTGACGATCACCTGATCGCCCACCGCATGGCCGCAGCTGTCGTTGATGCTCTTGAAGTGATCGATGTCCACCATGATCAGGCTGAGGGCCTCACCGGTGCGCTGGTGACGGCGCACCTCCTGCTCGCCGCGTTCCAGGAACGCCCGCCGGTTTGCGATGCCCGTCAGCGGATCCTTCTTCACCAGGGATTCCAGTTCGCGCTTGATCTGGCGGTAGGCGATGACCTGGTCGCGCAGCTCCGCCGTGCGCGAGGCGACGGTGGCCTCCAGGTTGGCGCGCTCCTGGGCTAACGCGCGGACTGCCTTGCGCCGTTCGTTGGCGCCGGCGTGAATGACCAGGCTGGTGCACATCACGATCATGCCGTAGAGCTGCACCGTGAGGAACACCTCGTCGGTTGGCGTGCCCACGCGCATCAGGGCCTGCACCAGGGCCACCGTGATGGTGGCGGAGAGGAGCACCATCGCGCCGGTGGTATCCGCGCGAAACGCCAGCCATGTGCACAAGGGCATCGTGAGCAACACCAGTGTGTACGCACTGGACTGCCCCGGGAACAGCTCGGCCGCCGCCACCAGCACCGCCGCCATCGAAGCGGAGGCTAACAGCGCCAGGGCGCGGTCTCGGCCGGCAAACGCGCGACGTACCATCTTGAGAGGTGCGCTCACGTGGGGCACCAGCGCCACGGCGGCGGGCAACACCAACACCACGCCGGTGAAGTCGGAGAAGAACCAACGCCACCAGAGCGTCCAGGTATCCGACCAGGGCAGCCACATGTACACGCCGACGGCGCCAGCTCCCACCGACGCAGCGATGACGCTATGGCCTGCCGCCAGCACGCCCATGACCAGGAGCACCGCGCCCACGTTCGAAAACGGGGCGGCCGGCCCGCCCAGCAGCCGGTAGGCCGCCACGGCGCTGCACACGGCGACCCCGTTGCCCACACTGGTCGACACGAAGAGCCCCGCGGGCACTTCGGGCAAGAAGAGGAAGGAGTACGCCATACCGCTCAGCAAGATGGGCAGGAAAGCCCGCCAGCCGTACTGCAGGGCGGCGCAGGTGGCAATGCCGGAGGCCGGCCACACCGCCACCACCGAGTTGGTGGCGAAGCCGACC
Source organism: Pseudomonadota bacterium (assembly GCA_039815145.1). Taxonomy (NCBI): domain Bacteria; kingdom Pseudomonadati; phylum Pseudomonadota; species Pseudomonadota bacterium. The sequence goes on along the minus strand of JBCBZW010000046.1, from coordinate 30,672 downwards.
TGAAACGACAAGACGATGACGAGGAATAACGTGACGCCGTAGGCCGCCAGCGCCAACCAGGTCTCCTGTCGCGACAGCGGCCGCGCGTCTCGCTGAGGTGTCGTGCTCTGCACCGTGCCTTGGCCTGCCCACTTTCACCAACCCTCTGTGTCGGCCCGGGGCGAAAGGACTTGCACGGCATTGGCGGCACTGGTGCTCGCGCGCGCGTATCGGTTGCGGCGTATTGCTACGTGGGTCGCCGGTTACGTCAATACGCGGATTCGACGAGAGCGCGACGAGCTGTCGGCGGGATCCGTGGGATCTGCGCTTCGCGTGCAAAGCGCCCGTTGCGTCGTGTCGGACGAAGACGACATAACGGCACGGGTACGTTCGTCGCGGATGCGCTACTGCCTAGGGTTCGCTGCCCGCGCCGCCTGATCGTCGGCGATCACCGCGATCACCAGCGACACGCACATCAGCACCATCACCAGGGCGAAGGGCAGGGCACCGATGATCATCGCGTTGCGTAGAGCGTCGAAGGGGTTCGACTGCGCGCCACTGCTCCCGGCCACGATGAGCGCACCGATCACCAGCGTTAGGATCACGCCCCACACGATGCGGTGCTTGATGTCCGTGTCGATCGAACCGCCGGACATGATCGTGTTCATGACCAGAATGCCTGAGTCCGCCGAGGTCACCAGGAAGGTGAGGATCAGCAGCACGCACATGGCGGTAACGGCGTAGAGGAAGTCGCCGCTCAGCATCTGATCGAGGGCGGCGAACAGCTTGTTGGTGGTGGTGGCGTTGATGATCGCGCCATCGGCGATGCCGGAGAGTTCCAGATCGATCGCCGTGCTGCCGAGGATCGTCATCCAGGCGAAGCAGACGAGTGCGGGAACGAATACGCAGGCGATGATGAACTCACGCACCGTGCGACCGCGGGAGATGCGCGCCAGGAACAGCCCGACGAAGGGCGAAAAGGCGATCCACCAGGCCCAGTAGAAGGTCGTCCAGCCTGACTGCCAGTTGAAGAGGCGCCCCTGCTGGGCGGCCTCGTAGGTCGCCACGGCCAGTTGGTCAGCGCCCTCCAGCGCGTTGAACGCGGCGGGGAGACCCTCCTTGAACCCGGCGAGCGAGCCGTAGGCATTGGTGCTGGCGGCGTAGACGGCGGCCAAGTCGTCCGCCGGCAGTGCCGCGACGGCCGCCGGCAGCGCCGTCTCGAGGTCCGCTTGGGAGAGGGGCGCAAAGGACTCGAAGGACAGGGGCAGCAGGTGCGCGACGTAGTCGAACAAGCTGCTCGCGTACTCGGACATGGCGAAGGTGAAGGACCCGAAGAACACGAACACGAGCAATAGCAGGCTAGACAGCGCGAGGTTGAGGTTCGACAGGTGTTTGATGCCGCGCCCTACGCCCGACACCGCCGACAGCACCGACAGCGTCATGATCAGCAGCAGCGCCGAGATGAGTCCCACGGTGCTCGGCCGCGCCGGCCCCGCTTCGCTACCGTCTTGCACCAACCACGCCAGGTCCGTCACCGAGTAGATGCCCTCGACGAGTTGGCTCACGCCGAAGCCGATGGTGACGGACACGCCCAGGATTGTGGCCACGACGCCGAGGATGTCGACGACGTGTCCGATCGCACCGTTGGCTGCCTTGCCCAGTATCGGTGTTAGCGCCGAGCGTACTGTGAGCGGCATGTCGCGCGTGTACGCGTAGTAGGCCAGGCACAGGCCGCTCACCACGTAGATCGCCCACGCGTTGAAGCCGTAGTGGAGGAAGGTGTAGCGCATCGCAGAGCGCACCGCTTCACGCGTGTTGGGCTCCACCTCCGTGGCGAGCAACACGGGGTTTGCGCCCCACAGGCCGAGCGGTTCTGCCGTGGCGTAGACCATCAGACCCACGCCCAACCCTGCGCCAAACATCATCGAGAACCACGAGATATTGGAGAACTCCGGCCTGTCCTCGGCGCGCCCGAGCTTGCGCCGACCCGTCGCTGGCAGGAACGCGAGCACGAGGAGAAAGAGAAGAAATCCCCCGGCCACGGCAACGTAGAACGCGTTGAAGTACTGCAGGAGCGTGGCGTTCACGAGGCCCAGCGCGTTGTTCGCATTGAGCGGAAACGCCAACGCCCAGATCACCAGCAAGGACATGATCGTCTTGCTGATCACCGCGATCGGGATGCTGTAACCCTTGTAGAACCCGGAGTCGGCCGTGCGGATGCGCAACTTCGTGAAGCGCGCGGTGCGGCCAAAGAAGCCTTCGATAGCTGGTCTATCCATAGACGGTGCAGTGTAACGTGCTGACCGTTTTTTTTCTGAGAGGCGGGTTGGACGGGTGCAGGACGCTCACCGATCGACGATTTGTCGAATCCCTTGCGCTCGCGCGCAAGCCGGCGAATGGCTTCCGGAAGCTGATATCCTCAGTGCATTCGGACGTTGCACCTGCAACGCCATTTCACCGGGTTTGGAGCACAGTCATGAGTGAGCTAAAGACCATTCGCCACATCGTAGGCCTCGAAGACAAGGCGCCGCCGATCAGCGATTCAGCGCTGGTGATCATCGATGCGCAGAATACCTATCGCGAGGGCATCATGAAGCTCGATCATGTGGACCCGGCGATCGAGGAGTGTCGCTTGCTGCTGGAGCGCTTTCGTGCAGCCGGGAGACCGATCTTCCACGTGCGCCACGACGCAGGCCCCGGCAGCCCCTACGACGTCAACGACCATATCGGCCAGATCGTGGATGCGTTGGCGCCGCGCGATGGCGAGCCTGTGATCACCAAGAACTATCCCAACTCCTTCGTGGAGACGGAGCTGCACGACCTGCTCACCCGCCAGGGGATCAAGAATTTGATTCTGGTCGGCTTCATGACCCACATGTGCGTGAACTCAACGGCCCGCGGGGCATTCTCCCTGGGCTACACGGCGGCCGTGGCCGCATCGGCGACGGCAACGCGCGCCCTGCCGTCCTCCACCACGGGCGAGCCGATCGCCTCGACGGCCGTGCAGGAAGCCGCATTGGCGTCGCTCGCCGACCTGGTCGCGGCGGTGGTGCCGACCACCGGTGACGTGCCGGACTAGCGATTTCGCTAGGTTCGTGTCGGAGGCTAGGGCTCGATCACGAGGTCGGGATGGTTGCCGGGCACGGCGACACGGAACCAGATGAAGGGCATCAGGGGATTCGCCAGCCAGTACAGCCACCCCAGGTGCTTGTCCGTCTCGCCGTCTTTAGCGTGGAAGTCCAGCCAGACGAACAGCAGCTTGTACACGCACAGTCCTGGCATGAAGTTGACCTTGAAGTTCCGCGTGCGCAGGGCTGACCGGGAGATGTAGAAGTTGCCCTCGAAGGGCGTGATGGCCCAACCGCGCTTGCCTTCGGCGATGAGCGTGTTCGTGCGCTTGTGGATGATTCTCACGGAGGCTCCCGGGTGGCTCAGGTCGCTGCATCGGTAGGAGTGTCCGGGATTTCCGCGACGGGGGCGAGCGACTGGTACGCTCGCGCCGACGTCTTTCACGGCAGGCGCAGTCGCGCCGCTAGCGGCCCGCGGGCGGGGCCAACGACCACAGCAGTGCGGACCAACGTTGGGTCGACTCCCTGAATCCCTTTTCCGCGCTCCGTCTCGCGGCAGCGCCCATGCGACCGATCGCGGCGCTTCGCGGCAAGCGGCGTAGCGCGGCGGTGAGCGCCCCGACACTATCGTCCTCCAGCACCCAACCGGTGTCCGGCGACACCTGCTCGGGAAGGCCGTCTGCATTGGCCACGAGCACCGGTCGCCCCGCGGCCCGGGCGGCGGCGACGACAGCCCCGAAGGCGTCGTAGCGCGAGGGCACCACGAGCACGTCGACGGCGCTGAGGAATGCGCTCGCGTCGGCCACGGGGCCGGTGAAGTGCACCCGCGGCAGGTCGCTGGCTTGCTGGCGAAGCGACTCGGCGTCGGGGCCGTCGCCACCGATGACCACCTCCAGGTGCTCGTGGGGCAGAAGTCGTACCGCCTGCAGCAACTGATCGAAGCCGTTGCGCTTGCCGAGGTGGCCTAGGGCGCCGAGGCGAAGCGGCGAGACCACCCCCGGAGGCGGCAAGCGACGTAGGACGGGGTGCTCGAGGTACGGCGGGATCAGCACGAGCTTGCTGGGGGATACCAAGCGAGCGTCGAGCATCCACGCGCGCTGCGCACGACTCACCGTCACCACCTGGTGCGCCATCGCGTAGGCGAGCCGCAACATCGAACGGAACCGTACTCGATGCCGAACCTTATGTGATTCATAGCCGGCGCAGTAGGTGTGTTCGACCAGCACGATGCGCAAGCGCGGGCGCGTCCATCGAAGCTTCAGCAGGGCGGGAAGGTAGCGCCATCCCATGGAGAGGTGAATCACCGCCACATCCGCGGTTGCGGTGGCGCTACGCCAATCAGCAGGGTCGCTGGTGACCTGGGGATATTGATCGAACCGCGCCAGCAAACGGTTGTTCATCAGTCCTTCGACGATGCGGGCCACAGCGCCTGACGGGGCGTCCGAGAAGACGTGGACGAGGCGTGATCTGCTCAGGGGCGAGACGGTGCGTTGTTCTACTCTGGATGGGGGTGGGTGTTCGTTTGGCATGAAGGCTCTCTACGCAGGTGTAGTGAGCCCACTTCAAAGCGCGGGCCAAATGCCCGGGGTACCTATCAAGCGGTTGATTATATTAGGTTTACGGCGCATCCCGGAGGTGCCGTGCTGTCGCCGGGTGGTTGTCCATTGCAACGGGTCGTTGCAGATCGCAATGCGAAGTGCGAGCTGGCAGGGCTGAGGATCGTGCCCTCGCGGGTCTCGGCGCCTACGTCAGACGCGAGCGCTTTCGTAGGGTGCCAGCAGCTCCGCCCAACGGCCGCGGGCGCGAAGGCGGCAGAGGTTGCCGAACACGCCGCTCAGGGTGCGGTTGACGAAAGTCAGCTCTGGCGGCAGCTCCAGGCGGCTCAACTCGCGCAGGAAGTTGCCGCTGGGGTCCAGCACCGTGTCGTAGAGCGATGTGGCCTTGGAGAAGCGGTAGGGTTCGGGCCCCACGATATCCAGTAGTTCCTGCCCGATCGGATCCACCACGTGCGCCGGTACGCGGGCGCCGCTCGTGCGATCGTACACGCCAAGCGCGTGGAGTGAGTGGGGCAGGGCGGGAAGATCCTGGGCGATGCAGTCACTCAGGATGCGGGCGCACCCTTGGGCCACGGCGGGCGTCAGCGTCGCCACGCAGCCATGGTCGTACACGATCATCGAGCCATCTTCGCGGAAGGCGAAGTTGCCGAAGTTCGGATCCGCATGCAGGAACCGATGCTCGATCAGTCCGCGCATCACGAACGCCAGGTGCCGTGCACCCCACTGATCGCGCAACGCCGCATCGTAGCGCTCGGAGCAGGCGGCCTCCGGGGCGATCCCCGGCTCGTACTCCATGGTGAGCACGCGTTGGCTGCTGGCCTCTTCGATCACTTTCGGCACGATGATCGTCGGATCGTCCGCGTAGAGCTCGCTCATGCGGGCGATGTTCTTCGCTTCTTGGCCGTAGTCGAGCTCTTCGAGGAGGCGATCGCGCAGTTCCACCCAGAAGGGCTCGAACTCGATCTCCACCACCATGGCGACGAGCGCGCCTACCAGTTTCTTGAGGTTCTTGAGGTCCGCCTGAACCACGCGATCGATGTCCGGATACTGCACCTTCACGGCGACCTCTCGGCCGTCGGTGAGCCGTCCCCGGTAGACCTGGCCGATGGAGGCGGCGGCGAGCGGCTCGCTGGCGAGCTCTGCAAACTGCGCCAGGCCCCCAGGTACCTCCGCCTCCAGCACAGCGCGCATGCGAGCGAAGGGCACCGGCGGGGCATCGCGCTGCAAGCCCTGGAGCACTTCGCACACCTCCGGCGGCAGCAGTCCTTCGTGCACGGAGAGCATCTGCCCCACCTTCATCGCCGCGCCCTTCATCTCGCCGAGCGCCTCGGAGACGCGCACGGCGTTGGCGACGAAGTTCTCCGTTCGGCGCAGCTGGGCGACGGGGCTCGACAGGGCGAACCCGAGGGCCTTCTCCACGGCGAGGGAGGTGGACACTCGGGTGGCGACCGAGCCGAGGCGGAAGAGTCGGCCGAGCGCCGAGGTGGTGAGCGGTCGAGTCGCGTTGTTTTGCATGGGGCGACGCTACCGCAGGCGAATACACCTGTCTGCGCTCCACACCACGTGCCACCGCATACGCGGCCTGGGCGGCGCATGAGCGCTACGCGAATCGCGGCTGGGAGCCCAGGATTGGGACCGACGCCGCACTCCCGATTGAGCTCTGGTGCACAATCTCGCGACTTGAAACGCCAAACGGGTGAGGAGAGCGCTGAGATGATGGGCACGGATCGAGGGAATACGCAGCTCACCGGCCGGACGCTGCTGGCTGCGGCGATCCTGGCATTGGCGGCCAGCTGCGCAGACGACGGGGCGCTCGAACAGCTGGCACGGGCCACCGAGGCGGAGGAGTACGGGCGCTACCGCGAAGCGATCATCGAACTGCGCAACGCCGTGGCCGTCGATCCGCGTAATCCCGAGGTCCGCTACCAGTTGGGCGCGGCGGCGCTGACCCTCGGCGATGCCGCCACGGCCGAGAAGGAGCTCGCCCGCGCGCGCGAGCTGGGATTTGATCTGCAGGCCAGCATCGCGAAGATGGCGGAGGCGTTTCTGCTGCTGGGTCGCCCGGACGAGGCGCTCGTCGAGCTCGCGCAAGCGCAACCCCAGGGCGCCGAGGTCCTCGCCCTCATCGCGGCCGCCTATGAAGCCCAAGGCGAGGCGGACCGATCCATCGACGCCTACCAACGCGCCCTGGCGCTGGACCCCGAGGAGGAGCGCGCCCTGCTCGGGATCGCCCGGGCAGCGGTGGGCAAGGTCGATTTTGCCAGCGCCCAGCGCGCCTACGACGCGGCGGTCGCGGCCCACGGCGATTCGCCGACCGTCCGCCTGGACTACGGACGCTTCCTGCACGAGCTCGGTCGCGCCGAGGAGGCCGAAGCGCAGTTTGCCCTGGCGCTCGCGCAACCGCTCTTGGAAGAGCACCGCCCCCTGCGATGGGAGCTGAGCCTGGCCTTGGCCGAGGCGCAGCTCGCTCAGGGCAAGCTGGGCCCGGCGGAAGAGACGATTGACGATCTCAACGACCTGCAGGCCGACCACGTGCTCGTCAAGTACCTGCGCGCCCGAACGGCCTTCGAGCGTCGAGATCTGACTGTAGCGAATGATCTTGTTGGGCGGGTGCTGGTGGAGGTGCCGGGCTTCGTGGCCGGGGAGATTCTGCAGGCTACGATCTACCTGGTGCGCGGTGAGTACACCCTTGCCGAGGAGCTGCTCGAGCGCATGGCCGTGATCCGGCCGAACGACCCCCAGGTGCGCACGCTCCTCACCGCGGCGCGGCGCGGCGGCGAGGCGGCTCCGGCGGGTGCTGGCGCCGCAACGACGTTGAGTCAGCGCGAGGTGATGTCGCTCCTCGGCGCGGCCAATGCGCAGACGGGCGACTACACCGCTGCCGTCGATTTGTGGGAACGCGTGCTCGAGGAGAACCCCGAGGATGAGCACACGCGCCTCGAGTTGCTTACTGGCTACCTCTTCACCCAGGACGTCGACGCCGCCAGCGCCCTCCTCGAAGGCGCCGAGTGGGACGATCCCGCCAACGCCGAGCGTGCCGCGGTGCTCGACGCGATGCTGAGCTTGCAGAAGCGGGATGTGGACGCCGCGCGCGGCAAGGCGTCGCTCGCCGCGCAGCAGTTTCCCGCCTCCGCATCGGTGCGCAGCATGCAGGGGCTCGTCGAGATGCGCGACAACCCCACGGCGGCGGCGCGCTACTTCGATCAGGCCCTCGACCTCGACCCGAGCTACAGCACCGCGGCGGTCAATTTGGCGAATCTCGCGGCTGCCGCAGGCGAGGAGGTCGCGGCCACCAAACGCCTGGCGGCCTTCGTCGAGGCCTACCCCGACGACGCCATGGCCTTGGATGCGCTGGCGCGCTTGCAGCTGCGCGCCGATGACCTGGCCGGCGCCCGTGCCAGCCTCGAGCGCGCCCGCCGCGCCGCCCCCGAGGCCCTCGCGCCACGCGCCAAGCTAGTGGATCTGTTGGCCAGGGTGGGGGAGTACCGCGTAGCGGAGGAAGTGGCGCGCGAGATGATCGCCGCACAGCCGACGGCCGTCAGTGCGCACAACGCCCTCGGCGTCGCCCTGATCGGTCTCGGCAAGTTGGAGGAGGGCGTGAAGAGCCTGCGCACAGGCCTTCGCATCGACGGCACGGCCCGCGATCCTCTTAGAAACCTCGCCCGAGCTGAGTACGCGAGCGGCAACCTGGTGCAGGCGAGCCGCACCATCGACCAACTCCTGCGGGCGCATCCCGAGGACACGGTGGGGCTGGACCTGGCCACCCGCGTGGCGGTCGATCGAGGCCGTGCCGACGAGGCCGACGGATACCTCGAACGCTTGATCGCGGCGGATGGCGTCAGCGCCCTGAGTCAGGTGCTGACGGGGGATGTCGCGATGGTCCGAGGCCAACATGAGAAGGCCGTTCAGGCCTACGAGGCCGTGTTCGCGCAGCAGCAGTCCACGGCCCTGGTGATGCGTCTGTACCGCGCGCGTCAGCGCAACGGGCACGCGCTGCCGCAGCAGGTGCTACGCGATTGGCTCGATGCCTTCCCTGAGGATCAGACCGTGCTGATGGCCGCGGCAGCGCATGCGCACGCCGCCGGCGACCTGGTCACCGCGGCGACGGACTACGAGCGCCTGCTGCGCCTCAACCGGGAGAACGTGGTGGCGTGGAACAACCTCGCGTGGGCCTACTCCGACCTCGGTGACTTCCGTGCACTGGAGGCGTCCCGGCGCGCCTTCGATCTCGCTAAGGGCAGCCCGACGATCCAGGACACCTATGGCTGGATGCTGGTGCTGGACGATCAGTTGGACAACGGCATTTCGATCCTGCGCGACGCGTGGGAGGCAGCCGAGACCGGCGAGATTGGCTACCACCTGGCCGCTGGGCTGGCCCGGGCCGGCGCCCGCGACGAGGCGCGCACGGTGCTGCGTCGGGCACTGGCCGATGGCGGGCAGTTCGAGGCGCGCGGCGAGGCGGAAGCCTTGATGGAGACGCTCTGACCGTGATCGCAAGCAAGCCCGCCAGGCGGTCCTACCGGGTGGATCGCGCGCGGAGCCGATCGCTCAAGAAGCTGTCGATCTGGTTTACAGGGCGTTGCTGAATCTCTCAGGGGAGGAGTAGTGGTTTTCTGTAACTGGCGGATCTTGAAGGATTAAGTGGTCAGTGGCTTGGATTTTGCTTCCAGTAGCCAATCGGCGACAATGACAGAGAGTCCGCCGGCCGGAGGCGACCGCAAGCCCCGCGCTAGCGCGGACCTCACCTCGACTCACAGGGACGTGAAGATGAATCGCAATTTCCCGGCGCTGAGCGGCCTCCTGGGCGCTGCGCTCCTCCTGACCTCCCTCGCCAGCCAGGCGGGCCTGGTGGTCGATATCACAGGTGATGCGGGCAGCGGCCAGACGGTGTGGACCTTCTCCGGCTCCACCAGCGCCGCGGGCAGCGGCTTCTTCGACGACGGCAACAACCTCGGCAACAACGACACCTGGCAGGACCTGATCAACTACACGGCGGCCGGTGATCTCGAAATCACTTCCGTCTCCGGTGACGCCGAGCTGACCATCGCCGGCACCACCCGCGCCATCGACCTGGCCTACGTCGACAACGACGGCTCTAACACGGATCAGGACGACTTCGGCGTCGGTGTCGCTGGCAGTGGAGACTTCCACTTCGACGATGGCGACCTCGTGAGTTGGTCTGGGATGCTCATCGTCGATCTCGACATCAACAACATCTCCCTCGCCGGCAACCCCGTGAGCATCACGACGGCCGAGTACGGCGATTACGGCCACCTCGCACTCACGATCAACATCGGCCAGATGGCGATCCCAGAGCCCGCGACCATGCCGCTGGTACTGTTCGGTCTCAGGGGCCTCGCCTACGCACGCCGGCGCTGCGAGTCGCTCGCCAAACGACGCCGGTAACACGCCACAACGTCTCCTGAGCGGGGGTGCGGGCAGGGGCGCGCACCCCCGCTTTCGTTTGAGCGCCCGATCGGCGTCAACCGATGTCCGCCAGCGGTCACTCGTCAGCTTGCTGACGGCGTTTCGTGTGCGCGACCATAGCGAGGACATTAGCTAGAGTGCCATCTCGGCGATCACCTCCAGCTCGTCCAGTCCCACTCCGAGACAGGAACCCTGATGCCACTTGCCACGACGCTGATGCTGCTCGCGACGGGCGCGGTCGCGCATTGTGTCCCCGCCGAGCAAACCCCAGATCTCGAGAAGATCGACGCCACCAACCGCGAGGTGCGCGCGGCCTTCAAGGCGGGTGATATCGAGCGCATCGCCCTGTTCCATCACGACGAGGTGATCAAGTCCCTCGGTCCCGATCGCTACTTCGAGGGCAAGGACGCATTGAGGGCCGATCTCGTCAACACCCTGAGCGCGGTTGATCTGGCCTTCGGCGAGGGGCCTGACAATGTGCGCGAGTCGCTGACCATCTGCGGCGACACGGCGATCGCCATCACCCGCTTCTCGATCGGCTGGACGCCGAAGAACGGCGACCCTGGGGGCGTCGCCCGCGGCCGGGCGATGATCGTGATGGTGAGGTCCGAGGATGCGCCCTACGGCTGGGTGACCCTGCGCGAGGTGATCCAGCCCCTGCCGTGAGGCCTCCGCTTCGATGTTAGCGGAACGTTAGATAGTGCCGCGGCGCTTGCCGTACCCTCCTCAGGCTTCCTGTGTTGAACCGCCCGTGGAGTCACGCCATGCGCCGCCCCCGTTTTCTCACCAATCCGTTCGTCAGCGCCACCATCGCCCTGGCCCTGGCTGGCCTGTCAGCGGCTGCCCCCGCCTACGATTGGGGCCCTGCCGAAGGTGCCAAGCTCCTCGAGGGACTGACCGCCGTCGCGCCAGACGGGAGCACCGTGGCCCTCACGGACCTGGCCGCGCAGGGCGACGGCCTCGTCGTGGCCTTCGTGCGCAGCGCCGACTGGTGTCCCTTCTGCAAGCGCCAGCTGATCGAGCTGTCCAAGCGACACGATGATTTCGCGGCGCGAGGGCTCACGCTGGTGTCGGTGAGCTACGACAGCGCGGAGATCTTGAGCGAGTTCAGTCAGCGCTTCGACATCGCCTTCACCCTGCTCTCCGATCCCGACTCCAAGATCATCGACGCCTTCGGCATCCGTAACGAGAAGCAGAAACCCGGGTCCTCCGGCTACGGCATTCCCCACCCCGGCATCATGGTGTTCGGCCCCGAGGGCGAGCTGCGCATGAAGTTCGCGGAGAAGGGCTATCGCAAGCGGCCCGAGGTCGACGAGGTGTTGGCAGCGGTGGACGCGGGCGCCTGAACGGACACCGCGGAGTCCGCGTCAGTCCGGTACGCCGCGCATGAATGCGACGAGCTCGCGTACGAAGTACTCGCGCGGCGCTTCGAGGTGCGCGGCGTGGTCGCCGCCGGGCACGCTCACCCATTGCTTGTGGCCGGTACCGAGGCGCACGTAGAGCTTGGCGAGATGGTCCTGTGGCGCCAGGGGATCGAACTCACCCGCGATCACCAAGGTCGGCACGCTCACCTCGGCGGGATCCAAGCGGTTGTAATCGGTGAGGCGGCGGATGTCGGTCTTCACAGGGTCCGTGGTGAGGGCGGCCTCGACGAAGGCGTCGATGGCTCGCTGCGAGATCGACCCTGGCGTGATGAAGTCGCTCGCCGCCGCTTCCGCGGTGTTCTCGAGGCGTGCCGGGGGCTGGTCGGTCGGCGCCTCCGGGAAGCGATCATCGGGATCGTGCCAGTAGCCGTACAGGGTGAGTGAGGCCATCGCGTCCGGGTGACCCTGGGCGGCCAGTTGGGAGATCGTCGATCCCATGGACCAGCCGAACAGATGCGGTCGCTCCGCATCGCCGTGACGCTGGTGAATCCACCGCAGGACGGCGACCACATCATCGGCGGCGCGTTGGGGCGTGAGCCACCCGGTGCTGTCGCGCGGCGACTCGCCGTAGCCGCGCAGGTCGATCGCGTACACGGCGAAGCCTGCCTCGACCAACGCATCCATTAGGGAGAGATGCTCCCCTTCCACCTGCAGATCGAAATCGGGGCGCGCGCTCCAGGTGCGCCCGTGCACCAGCAATACCGCCCGATCAGCGTCATCCGCTGCGGACTTCTCCCACACGGCGATGGGGTGCGCATCGACGCGGACCGTGTGGCGTACCGGCGCCGTGGCAGTGGCACCCAGGCACGGTAACGCCAGGGTGGCCAGGGCCAGGCAGGTCAGGAGCTGGCGGATCGATCGGGGCATGGCCGGGTGGGTCCTCAAGTCCGAGCGTAGGTCCACACCATAGCAACGGTGCGGGCACGGGTGCTCGTGGCCCCCGATCGGCTACTCGACTTCTGCCACGCTGCCAGGCGCTTCGCCGGCGAAATACGCGAAGCCCTCATCGGCCCAGCCCGTCATGCCTCCGACGAGCTTCTTGGTCGGACGCCCAAGGGTGGCCAGCTTGAGCGCCGCCTTGTCGGCACCATTGCAGTGGGGACCCGCGCAGTACACGACGAACAGCGTATCTACAGGCCATTCGCGCAGCTTGCTCTCGATGAGCTTGCCGTGGGGGAGGTTGATGGCGCCGGGAATGTGGCTGCGGCGGTACATGGCGGGCGAGCGCACGTCGAGCAGCACGAAGTCCTGTTGCCCCGTGCGCATGGCCTCGTGCGTGTCCCAGCAGTCCGTCTCGAAGGCGAGCAAGCTCGCGAAGTGCGCGGCGGCGCGCTCGCTGTCGGCGGCGGGGGTGGCGGTGACGGGACTGGCCATGGTCGCTCCTTGTGCGTTCGAGGTTGGGGTCGGCCCACGTTTTACTCCAAACGGGCCCCTTCGCAATGGGCCAATGGGCGCGCAAACGGCTGGACCACCGTGTCCTCGGGCCGGTCTATCCCACCGCGCTGCCGTTCCACGATTTGCTCGCGAAACTGGGTGACCGGCGCCTTCCCGGGACCCGACACGCAGCAGCTGCAATCGGACAACCTGGGGGCAGGCGCCTACTCCTCGTCCCAGTGCTTCTGATGTGACCGCCGGGCCCTGCCCTTTCTGGACTAGGTCTCAAGCGCGCGGTAGCCCGTTGATCCATTTGGCTAATACGACGGACCCGACGATAGGTGACGGACCCGGGCGTTGGGTGACGCTGAAGGAAAGAGAGACGGCACCTCGCCGCGGAGCAGCACCAGGGCAGCGCGCTACGTGAATTGCTGCACCCGCTCCACGCGTCAAGATTCTAGAAACCGGAAAAAGTTCTGTTACTCTCGAAGTCGGTGATAGCGCTCGGAAGAAGGCGTCCACCACATAAGTAAAACGACAAGACAACCGCCAAAATGCAGGGAATCATCATGACGAAAACCATCTTGGTCACGGCCGGGTCGCTCACCCTTGCTGTGTCCGCTGCCGTATCTGCTCAGTCGGTCATGGAGGGCGATGTCATCATCGGCGAGCGTCCCGTGATCGAGAACCACGTCGACCAGGCCGACATCGACGCTGGCTTGCTCAACTTCAACGACGTCTTCGACGCTGGCGACATTCTCTTCGAAGCGCGCTTCAACGCCCTCGATGGCCAGGACCGTCCGGGCTCCACCGGCACGGGCGCGGATCGCGTACCCGACGAGCCGGCCTTCACCCGCGTGTCCGCACCGGATGCGAACTCCTGCGCCTCCTGCCACAACGATCCTAAGGACGGTGGTAACGGCGACTTCTCGGTGAACGTGTTCGTGCTGGCCCAGGCCCTGGACCCGGTCACCGACTCCATCTCCGGCGAGTTCAGCAACAACCGCAACACGGTTGGTATGCACGGCGCCGGCGCCATCGAGATGCTGGCCCGCGAGATGAGCGATGCCCTCATCGCCATTCGTGAAGAGGCGGCAGCAACGGCGGCCGATACCGGTGCCTCCCAGCGCCGCGAGCTCGTCGCCAAGGGCGTTAGCTTCGGCTACATCACCGTGCAGGCCGACGGCCTGGTCGACCCCACGGAGATCGAAGGGGTGGACTGGGACCTCATCATCAAGCCCTTCCACCAGAAGGGTGCGGTGGTCTCCCTGCGTGAGTTCACCAACAACGCCATGAACCACCACCACGGCATGCAGACCACCGAGCGCTTCGGCGAGAACCTCGACCCGGACCTCGACGGCATGACCAACGAACTGACCGTGGGTGATGTCACCGCGACCACGATCTACCAGGCCGCCCTGCCCGTGCCGACGCGGGTGATCCCGCCCGAGCCCGAGCGCCAGCAGGCCATCGTGCGCGGTGCCGAGACCTTCCGCACCGTGGGTTGCGACGGCTGCCACCGCCCGAACATGGTGCTGCAGAGCCGCTTCTACACCGAGCCGAACCCGTACAACCCGCCGGGCAATGCACAGGTGGGCGACTTTGACACCTTCAGCTTCGACATGACCACCCAAATCCCGGGCAACAACCTGCGACCGCTCGGCGATGATGCGGCGCTCGTGTCCGCCTTCACGGATTTCAAGCGTCACAACCTCTGTGACGAGGAGATCAACCACTTCTGCAACGAGCAGGTGGCCCAGGGCACGCTGGCCGGCTTCGCCGATCCGGCGAGCTTCACCGTCCCCAACGAGCCGCGGCCGACCGAGCAGTTCCTCTCCCGCCGTCTGTGGGACGTGGGCAACAGCGGTCCCTACGGCCACGTGGGTGACCTGACCACCATCACCGAGGCGATCGATGCCCACGGCGGTGACGGTCGCGCCTCGCGTGATGCGTTCTTCGCGATCTCTTCGGCCGGTCAGGCGGACGTGATCGAGTTCCTGAAGTCGCTGCAGATCGTGGACAATCGCGATTGATGCTGGCTACCGCCGCGGCTTCGTCGCGGTAGGATAGTGATCAGCAAGGGGCGGTGCCGGAGCGTCGGCACCGCCCCTTTCGTTTTGCGACCTCCCGAGTTCCTTGTCGCCTATGGAGAGCGAATCGCCGATGACCGTGCCTCGCAGAAATGCTCGTTGCCTGTCGCTCGTGAGGGCGACCCTGTCCGTGGCGGCTGTGCTGCTCATGCCAATCGTGGCGGGTGCAGGTGAGGGACCGCCGCTCGATCTGGAGGCAGTCAACGGCGAGGCGAATGAAGCGACGCTCTCGCCGGTGCCGACCCGTCGCGAGCTCAACGAGGCATTGCTCGCCGCGGTCCTCGCCGGGGATGTCGGCAAGGTACGCACGGGACTTGAGGCGGGTGCGTCCGCGAACGCCCGCGACGGTGCTGGGCGTTCCGCGCTCATGCTCGCCGTGACACAGGGTCACGAGGTGACAGAGCGGGTGCTGCAGGAGGGGTTCGGCACGCGGCTGGAACTCATCGGCCTGCCCGCGCCCGCCGTCACCTCCGAGCAGAGCGCCATGATCGAGATGCTGGTAGCGGCCGGCGCCGACGTGGATGCGCCGGATCGCGAGGGTCGCACCGCGTTGCAGTACGCCGCCGAGCGCGATTACGCCGCGTTGGTGCGCCAACTCGCCAACGCCGGCGCCAGGGCCGATACGCCCTTTCCGAGTGGACTGCCGGCCGCGTGCTTGGTGGCAAGCCGAGGGTTTGCGCAAACCCTCGCCGCCCTTCGCCAAGCGGGTGCGGACCTCACGGCGACCAGCCCTAAGACTGGCAAACGCCCCGTGCACTACGCCGCGGAGGGTGACCATGTAGCCGCGGTCGCCTACCTGTTGGAGGCTGGTGCTGACGTGGAGTCGACCACCAGCCGCGGCTGGACGCCACTGCTCATCGCCGCGGCGGGCGGGCAGCTGGCATTGACGCAGTTGCTGCTCGATCACGGCGCGGATCGCAACGCCGTTACCGGTCGAGGCCTGAGCCCGCTGGATGTCGCGCGGGCGCGTGGGCACACCGCGGTCGTCGCGCTGCTCGAGTCTTCGGTCAGTCCGTAGCCTGGCCGGCTCCGCACCTTAGCTTCAGTCGAAGCTGTCGCGGGTACTACGGCGCCAGTCGTGCGATGAACTGGCGTGTGTCGTTCAGCAAGCGTCCGCGCGCCGGCTCGTGCACGTACATCATGTGCCCGCCCTGGTAGTACTCGTAGTGCACGCGGCTGGCGTCGATCTCGTGGCGCCCCAGGGTGTACTCGGCGTCGAAGAAGGGCGTGACCAGATCGAAGTAGCCGGAGGCCACGAGCAACTCCAGCTTCGGGTTCATCCGCATCGCCGCCGATAGGGCATGCGCCGTGTTCACGTAGCGCGGCTCCCAGCCAGCATTCTTCGTCGGGTTCCAGTCCCATTGCTTACTGAGGTTCGGGTCCGACGGCGAGAGGTACTGGCGATGCCAGTCCACCTGTAGATCCTCCAGTAGATACTGCATGAAGGCGGCCTTGTAGGCGGGGCTAATAGCGGTGCTAGCGGCGTCGCCTTCCGTGCTCGTGGCCACATCGTCGATATCGTCCTTCACGTAGCGGCTGTCTAGGCGGCCGACGGCGAGGCCCTTCTCCCTCAGTAGTTCCTTAGCGAAGCGATCGCCGCGCAGGCGCAGGTTCACCCGATCGAGGTAGGTGGGGCTGATGCCCGTGAAGTAGCTCAGGCGATCGCGGACCTGCGTATATTCCTCCTCGCTGAGGCGGCTGCCCTTCCACAGCGCGGGCAGGTAGTCGTCGATGGCGAATTGGCGCGCCGCGGCGAGGAAGGCGGCCTGATCGGGTTCCTCGGGCGTCACCCGACCGTGGTAGAGAGCGGTGGCCGCGAGCGTCGGCAGGTAGGTGACGAAGGAGGTCAGGTTGTCGGGCACGTACGGCGAGGAGCCGGCGTAGTCCAGCGCCTGGGAGATGAACACGATGCCGTTGACGGCGATCTCCATCTCGTCCTCGAGGATGTGCGCTACGGCCGCGGCGCGGGTGGTGCCGTAGCTCTCGCCGAGGAGGAAGCGGGGCGCGTTCCAGCGCTTGTGCTCCGTGAGCCAGGTGCGGATGAACTCGGCGATGCTCTTCGGGTCTTCGGGCAGGCCCCAGAACTCCTTGGGTTTGGTGTCCCCCAGCGCCCTCGAGTAACCGGTGCCGACGGGGTCGACGAAGACCAGATCGGTCACGTCGAGCAGCGTCTCCGGCGCGTCCTCGATGCGGTAGGGCGGCGGGCCTGGATGGCTGGCGTTCGAGGGCACGACGATGCGCTTCGGTCCGTACGCGCCCATGTGCAGCCAGGTGGAGGCTGAGCCGGGGCCGCCGTTCCAGATGAAGGTGACCGGGCGGGTGGGGGAGGCGTCCTTCGCGATGTAGGAGAAGGCGAAGATGGCGGCGCGGGGCTTGCCGTCCATGTCGCGCAGGTAGGTCTCGCCGGCGATCGCCTCAAAGGTGATGGTGCGACCGTTGAAGCGGGCTGTGTGTTCGGTGACGAAGCGTGTGGGCTCCGGGATTTCCTTGGCAGCCTTTGCTGCCGCCGGCGTCGGCGTTGATGTCGTTTGGGGCGTCTGGGCGATGACGCTGATCGGCGAGGCGAGCAGCAGCAGCGCGCAAGGGAGCGGGAGGCGTGACATTCGGGTGTATCGCTAGGCAGCTGGTGGGCAGCCCAGCGTAGCGGGATCGTTACCGCCTGGGTAGAGCGTCGGCAGTGGGCCTGCGCTGTGACCCAACTGGGGAGGAGCCCTCAGGTCTGGGCTCCTCCCCGCATCCCTCAGGCGGTGGGCGGAGCGAACTTCTGCTCGTCGACGGCCACGCCGTAGCTGCGCGGATCATCCGCGTGGCGGAAGGCATCCTCGACCATCCGCGCGTAGAGGTGACCGGTGGTGCGCATGGCGTACTCGATCACCTGCACGTCATCGCTGCTCGTGACCAAATCGTCCAGGTAGCTGTGCATGAGGCGGTTGTGGCCTTGATCGATCGTGGTGTGATCCTTGAGGAAGGTCAGGGCCTCGGTCGGCACGCCGAGTTCGCTCAGCTGTCCCATGTAGGCGCTGCCGTTCTGCGTCGGCGTGAACTCCAGGAAGTACAGGTAGCCCAGGTAGCCCACGGGGTTCTTCACGTAGATCTGGTAGAAGCCGTAGGCGAGCAGTGCGCTGGTGGCAGGCAGGGGGTTCTCGACGGGGATGGCGCCGACGTCCTCACCGAGGGCTGCCATGTCGTTGAGGGCGAGTTGATCGTGGCCGATCTCCGAGGTGGCGTGCTTGAAGAAGCGCTTCACCACCGAGCGCTGATGACCCTTGAAGTAGACGGTGGCCAGCGCCTGGAGTTGAGGGTTCTCGCGGGTGTGATGAAAGACCTGACGCAGGTACGATTTGTAGTGCTCCAGGCCCAGCTCGCCGCTGGCCAGGCGCTGCATGCCGGGGCTGGCGTTGAATTCGGCCAGTACGTTGGAGAAAGCGTCTTCGAGTTGTTGTCGGTAGCTCATGGTCATCATATCCCTTAGGCGGTGGCTTTGCTTGCCTGGTTCGATCTCCAGGCCTCGTAGTGTGAAAGAAACGGTGATCTGATCGCGCGGAAGTGCTCCACGTCGTGCAGGTCGAGCATCATGCCGACGACGCTGCCGTACTCCTCGTGCTCGAGCTCCGGGATGAAGGTCTTGAAGCCGAGGCTTTCGAAGAAGCGCACCAACGGTGGGTTGCAGTCCATCACGTTGAAGCGGATGCCATGGAGGAGCGCGTAGCAGTAGATGCCAGTCGCCAGTGCGAGGGCGGCACGGCCTCCTCGGTGATCAGGATGCACCATGAACTTCGTCGTGATCGAGGTGTCGCTCGGATGAGAAGCTATTCTTTTCATTTGGTATAGAAGTTCGTACTCGCGCAGGCTGCCGTCTCGGGAGTAGTTGCCCCGTACGGTCCCCACCACCTTCTCGCCGGTGCTCACATAAAGGACGACGCCAGTGTCGTCTAACGGTTCGGCGATCCGTTGTCGTTCGTGGTCGGCGTATTGCTGCGGTCGATCCATCTCGCTGACGTACACCTCGTAGCGGAGGCGGTAGACGGCTTCACGTTCTGCTGCGGTGGTGGCTTCGCGTACCTGCATTGTTGTTCCTTCTCAATCCCCGATAGTCAGCCTCGACGGCCCCTGCAACGGCGTGCAGAGGGCTCACGGGGAAACAGGTGTGCTCGTCTGGCGAAAGCTCTCACCGGCGGAGGCTGTGGTTTGGGTTGCAAAGGCTGCAGGGCAAGCCGTAGCGAGCGCGATCGGAGCGGCATCAGGGCGATGACGCTATCGATGTCAGTCGCGCACTGGGAGGGGCCCATGCACCATCTCGGCGCATGGTTTTGCGGGCAGTCCTTTGGGGGGAACGAGGCGCGGGCTCGATCCCGCCAAACGGCGCTGGGCGCGCGCCCAACGCGCCTGCGCACTAAGTTGGTGCGCGCCTGCACCGCCGCAGCGCTGCCGTCGCGATCGCGCAACAAACCAGCATTATCGACGCATTTCTCCCCCTTACGTGTTGCGCTTTCCCCGAAGTTGCCGCAATGATGCGGTTGGGGGACGCGGGTTTTTGCCCGCGAACGGCCATTCAGCGGCCGAACTAGAACGAATCTGCGATTAGCGAACCCGGGGGATAATCTGTATGCCAACCACCAATGCTCACCTGAGCCGTGCACTGCGACGGGCCCTGCTTGCGCTGACGGCGCCCGCGCTGGCGGTCAGCGCCACGGCGGTGCTCGCACAAGACGCGGGGGACATCGAGGAGGTCGTCGCCACCGGCACGCGCCTCGCGCGCGATCCGAACCTCGAGGGCGCTCAGCCCGTGACCTCCATCGACAGCGAAGCGATTCAGCTGTCCGGTGAGTACTCGTTGGCCGATGTGGTGAACGACGTGCCGGCGCTCCTGTTTTCGGTGACAGCTGAGCAGTCTGCGGACGACACCCAGGGCGTGACGGCGGGCGGTAACGTCCTAAACTTGCGTGGCCTTGGTATCGATCGCACCCTGACCCTGGTCAACGGCCGTCGCCACGTGGGCGGCGTGCAGGGCAGCTCCGCCGTGGACATCGGCTCGATCCCGGCCCAGTTGGTGGAGCGCGTAGAAGTGCTCACCGGCGGGGCCTCCGCCGTCTACGGTGCTGACGCCGTGACGGGCGTGGTCAACTTCATCCTCAAGGACGACTTCGAGGGCTTCCGCATCGACGGCCGCTTCGGCACCTCCACGGAGATCGACGGTCAGCAATCCACGGTGCAGGCGGTGTTCGGCAAGAACTTCGCCAGCGGTCGTGGCAACGTCACTCTCTCCTTCGACTACGCACGCGACGAAGGCCTGCAGTTCGGCGACCGCCCGAACGCCGTGCGCGGCACCGGCGGCGACTGGGTCAACCCGGCCCTGCGCTTCCAGCAGGGCGACATCAGCGCGGGGAGCACGCCGAACTTCGCGCAGTTCTTTAACTTCGCCGAGACGGGCCTCACCAACTTCGGTCTGCCCATTCCCACGGCGGACGACTTCATCGCCGACTACACCGATACCTTCGGCGCAGCGCCAACGCTGACCAACGCGGAGCTCGCGCTCATCGATCGCGCCGCCAATGCGCCTCAACGCGCGGTGCTTCCGGAGCTAACGTTCCCCTTCACATCGGGCTACGGCTATGTCATCCCGGGTAACCCCTTCACGTTCGATGGCTTCGATCCTGAGACGGCGATCGATCTGAACGGCAACGGCACGCCTGATTGCCTCGACAGCTTCACCGGCTACAACTCAGTGTTCGGCGCCGCCTCCTTCGGTGTCGTCGGCGGCTGCTGGGTATCGGACGCAGCGGGCAACTACTCCGTCGTCCAGGACGGCCAGGTGGCGGGCGACTTCCAGGGCTTCGGCGGGTCGTCTTTCGATGTCTACAACCAGGATTACTTCAATGTGGTGCCGCCCGATGAGCGCATCGCGGTGAACCTCCTGAGCCACTTCGATATCAGCCCCAGCGCGAGCCTGTTCTTCGAAGGTAAGTACGTCACCCAGAACCTGACCACGCCCGCTGATCCGAACTCCTTCTGGGATCTTCTGTTCGGCGCCGCGGACAACCCGTTCCTGCCCGACTTCATCCAGCCGATTGCGGACGCCACTGGGGGCGTAGCGACCACCGTCGATCCCCTTGCGTTCCAGTCACGCAACGGCATCGACCGCGAGACCATTCGCCTGGTGGGGGGCGTGGAGGGTGAGCTGCCCAACGGCTGGGGCTACGAGGCTGCCGTCAACTACGGTCGCTACGAGGAGAACATCCAGGGCACCAACCGCGTGATCAACGACCGCTTCTTCGCGGCCATCGACGCGGTGATCGATCCGGCGACGGGCCAGCCCGCTTGCCGCTCGTCCGTGGACGCAGGCGCACCGGCGCTCAACACGCCGTTCCAGATCCCGGCCTACGAAGAGGGCTACTTCACCTTCACGCCGGGCGATGGCCAGTGCGTTCCGCTCAACATCTGGGCCGGCGCGACAGGCTTCACCCAAGAGGCCCTGGACTTCGTCACCACTGACATCTTCACCGACCTCGTGATCGAGCAGGTGGTGGTGTCCGCGGTCCTCACGGGCGACTCGGGCGGCTTCGCCTTGCCCGGCGGCCCGATTCAGTTCGCCTTCGGTGCGGAGTATCGCGACGAGTCTTCCGAGGCCACCTTCGACAACTTCCAGCTCGGTCTGCTGCCCGAGGGTTCGCCCGCCGGCGCCGGCACCTTCATCGGCGACATCTCGGACAACACCTCCCTCGTGTTCCGACCGCAGCTGCAGGTGGGTAACGAGACCGGCTCCTACGATGTGACCGATGTCTTCCTCGAGGCCTCGGCACCGCTCGTGCGTGATCGCCCTGGGGTGAAGGACTTCACCGTCGGCGGCGCCGTGCGCTACTCGAGCTACTCGACGATCGGTGACACGCTCACCTACAGCGGTAACGTGGTGTACGCCCCCGTCGACTCCTTCTCCGTACGCGGTACCTACGGTCGCGCCGTGCGTGCGCCGAACGTGACGGAGCTGTTCTCACCGGTGATTGGCACGACCTTCCGCCCGGACGATCCCTGCGACGCCGCTCAGCTCACGGCCTTGCGCGAGACCAACCCGGGCCTCGCGGATGAGGTGCAGGCCAACTGTGTGATCGACCTGCAGTCGATCGGCCTGGATCCCTTCGAGAATGGCGTGTACTCCTTCAGCGATCCCCTCTCGGCCTCCTTCGGCGGTGTGACACGAGGTAACCCGGATCTGCAGGAGGAGACCTCTGACTCCTTCACCGTGGGCTTCGTGTTCCAGCCGAGCTTCGCCGAGGGTCTGACCCTGACCTTTGACTACTGGGACTACTCGATCGAGGACGCGGTGGCCCTGCCGACGGCGCAGGACACGGTGGACGGGTGCTACCCCGGCGTGGGCAACCCGACGCTCTGCTCGCTGTTCACGCGTAACGATGATCCGAACTCAGCGCAGTTTGGTGGCCTGAACTCCCTGGACCTCACGCGGGTGAACTTCGCCGCGGTCGAGACCAGCGGCTTCGACTTCTCGGGCTCCTACGACTTCGCCGTTGGCCGCCACGCCTTCAACATTCGGTTGCAGGGCAGCTACGTGAACGAGATCGACTTCTTCGAGAACCCGGCGGACCTCACGCAGGTGAACCCGGAACTCGGCGAGATCCAGCGGCCGGAGCTCTCGGGCAACATCTTCTTCAACTGGGCCTTCGAGAACTTCCAGTTCGGTTGGCAGACGCAGTACCTCGGCGAGCAGTTGCCGGGCGGCGTCGAGGTGGAGACGGCCGAGTCCCTCTACGGCCCGGACATCTTCCGTGACCCCGTGTGGATCCACGATCTGTCGGCCGCTTGGAACGCGAGCGAGAGCATTCGGGTCTACGGCGGCGTGCGCAACATCTTCGATGAAGATCCCTTCATCACCCAGGCTGCCTTCCCGGTGAGCCCGCGCGGTCGCTTCGTGTTCTTGGGTCTCGACTACCAGATGTAAGGACCAGGGGCCGCGAGACGCTCGCGGCCCCGTCCCCACCGCGCCACGGGTATGGGGCGCCTCCCGCCCTGAAGATCTGGCGCACACTCTCCGGCGTCGCCCCGAGGTCCAGGGCTTTGGTCGGCCTGAGGTCGGCACCGTGTCGCGCCAGCGCTTCGACCAGGACACGCCCCAGCGCTTGCGCTGCTGCCTCGCCGTCGCCCAGCAGTTCGTTGCACTCGAAGAGGAACCGGTTTAGGGCCGGGTCGTGGTTGATGTCCTGCATCGACCAGTCGCGACAGGCGCGCGTCGGCACGGTCGCGTAGTGCAGGAGCTTGAAGCGGTGGTGGCGAGGATCCGCCGCGATTCGACGCATGAGCGCGTTCACCTCGGCGAACTCTCCCTCCAGCAGCTGGGCGAAGTGATGATCGCTGTGCAAGAGCGCGCCGGTGATGTTGCGCTCACGGTTGTTGCTGATCGAGGTGGCGAGTATCTGGGCGGCGTCCGCCTCGGTGACCGGCGCCGAGGCGGCACTCGTGTACAGAAGCTGCAAGGGCATGCGGGGAGAACCTCTTAGGCCGACACACGGATGTGCGTATCATCGGCTGTGAATTCTGTATCGACGCACGACGAACGGGGCTTGAGGTGTCACGGTTCACGGGTTGCGAGGCAGCGTGGCCCAGGGGAGCCGGCGCCGTACCTCTGGGCCTCCTCGGTGGGGTCGGTCCATACTGTCGGCGTCGACCTTGCCGAGGAGCTGCCGTGAAACGACTTTGGGTCCGTCGCCTGGCCGTGGGTGTGTTCGTCCTCAACGTACTCGCCGTGACCTGGCCCGCGATCACCCTCTTTCGTGAGGCGCAGCCCCTGGTGTTCGGCTTTCCCCTGTCCATGCTCTGGCCGATCGCCTGGATCTTCATCGGCTGGTTGGCCCTGCTCGGCCTGGACCACATCGAGTCGCGAGAGGACGCCGACTGATGCCGCAGTGGGGAGTGATCTCGTCCCTGATCGTGGCCTACCTCGTGCTCACCCTGTGGGTAGGGCTGCGCGCCGGGCGTGGCACCTCGGGCACGGTCGATGGCTTCGTCGCGGGCGATCGCAACTTCGGCTTCCTGGTGATGTACTTCGTCACCGGCGCCTCCGTGTTCTCCGCCTTCGCCTTCCTTGGCGGCCCGGGCTGGGCCTACTCGCGCGGGGCGGCGGCCTTCTACATCCTGTCCTACGGCGTGCTCGGCATGATGCCCTGGTACGTGATGGGGCCGAAGATCGCGCGCATCGGCCGCCAGCTGGGGCAGGTCACCCAGGCGCAGTTTCTGACCGGGCGCTTCCGCTCCCGCGGCCTATCATTGCTGATCGCCGTGATCAGCATCGTCGCCCTGATTCCCTACATCACGCTGCAGATCCGCGGCGCCGGCATCGTGATCGAAGCGGTGACAGAGGGGCACGTGCCCCTGTGGCTCGGCGCCGCCATCGCCTACGGCATCGTGCTCGTCTACGTGTTGGTGAGCGGCGTAGCAGCCGTGGGCTGGACCAACACGCTGCAGGGCATCTTCATGCTGGTGATCGCCTGGTCCCTCGGGCTCTACCTCCCGTATGCGCTCTACGGAGGGATTGGGCCGATGTTCGAAGCGATTCTGCAGGCACGGCCGGAGCTTCTCGAGTTGCCGGGCCTCACTGCCAGCGGTGAGCCCTGGAGCTGGGCGGGCTACAGCAGCGCCATCATCATCAGCGCCGTCGGCATCACCATGTGGCCGCACCTGTTTATGAAGGCCTTCACCGCGCGCGATGAGCGCATCATCCAGCGTACGGTGGTGTGGTTTCCCACCTTTCAATTGTTTTTGGTGCCCGTGTTCCTCATTGGCTTCGCGGGCGTGCTCTTCGTCGATTCCCTCGACCGCCCGGATTTCATCCTGCCCCACCTGATCCTGAACGTGGACTTGCCGGTGATCGTGGTGGGGTTGTTCTGTGCCGGCGCGCTCTCCGCGTCCATGTCCACCGGCGATGCGATTCTCCACGCCACGGCATCGGTGGCGGTGGAGGACGGCGTGGGGCCCTTCACCAAGCTCAGTGGGGATCAGCAGCGCCTGCTGATCCGTATCCTCGTGGTGGTGGTGGGCGCCGTGGCCTACGGCTTCGCGATCTCCGAAGGCACCTCCCTCGTCGTGCTGCTGCTCACCTCCTATGGGGTGATCGCCCAGCTCTCGCCGCCGGTGGTGGCCGCGCTCTTCTGGCGGCGGGCCACCACGCCCGGCGTGATCGCTGGCCTGCTGGCGGGGAGCGCGACGGCGCTGCTGTGCTATTTCCGCCCCGAGCTCAAGCCGATCGAATTGCACGAAGGGATTTTCGGGCTGATCGCGAACGTCCTAGTCCTTATCCTGATCTCCCTGGCGACGCCGGCGCAGGACGCCGAGCGCGTCGAGGCTTACGTCAACCCACCCCCTCCCTCGGAGTAGCCCCATGTCCCCACTCGATTCCATCGACATGCTCGCGCGCCTGGTGGCCTTCCCGACGGTTTCGCGCGACTCCAACCTGCCGCTGATCGATTGGGTGGAGGACTACCTCGGCGCCTTCGATGCGCGCTGCCGTCGCACTTGGAACGAGGCGGGTGATAAGGCCAATCTCTACGCCGCCATCGGTCCGGACGCTCCCGGCGGGGTGGTGCTCTCCGGCCACACGGATGTGGTGCCCGTGGACGGCCAGGACTGGCACACGGACCCCTTCACGCTCACCGAGCAAGACGGCCTGCTCTACGGCCGCGGCAGCTCGGACATGAAGGGCTTCTCCGCCGTCTTCCTCTCGCGCCTGGCCCACCTCGATCGCTCGGCGCTGCAACGCCCGCTGTACCTGGCTCTTTCCTACGACGAGGAGGTGGGCTGCCTAGGCATCGATCGCATGGTGGACGACGCCCTCGCCGAGTTCGCGCGCCCCGACTACGCGATCATCGGCGAGCCGACGACCATGCAGATCGTGCGCGCCCACAAGTCGATCAACGTGTTCCGCACGGTGGTCACGGGGCAGGCGGCGCACTCGAGCCAACCGCACCGTGGCGCCGGTGCCATTCTCGCCGCCGCACGCATCATCGAGCACCTGGACACCCTGGGCCGACACAAGCGTGCCGAAGCGGCGGACTCGGGCTGCGAGCCACCGTGGACCACCGTGCAGGTGGGCACCATCCAGGGCGGTACGGCGGTGAACATCCTGCCCAGCCATTGCGAGTTCCTCTGGGAGTATCGGGGGCTACCGGGCGAGGACCCCGAGCAGATCATCACCGCGATGCAGCGCTTCATCGCCGAGGAAGTGGAGCCAGACCTCAAGGAGTTCGCGTCGGAGGCCTCGGTGGAGACGACGCCGATCGCACGGGTGCCGCCACTCGTGCCGGATCCCGAAGCGAAGGCGGAGACCTGGGTGCGCTCTCTCGGCGGCGTGCGCGACGGGGGCTCCGGCGCCGTGTCCTTTGCGACGGAGGCGGGGAGCTTCCAGCGTGCCGGGGTCAGCTCCGTGGTTTGCGGGCCTGGCTCGATCGATCAGGCCCACCAACCTAATGAATTCATAGACCCTGCCGAGCTGAAGCGATGTGAGGCGATGGTCGATGATGTGTTCGCGTACCTCTGCCGCAGACACTGAGGTCGTCGGCAGCGTCGCCGCTCACTGAGTATCACCCCACGGGCGCCACGAATCGGTAGCCGTGGCCGCGCACCGTGCGGATCATCGGGTCCTGCGCATCGTCATCGCCGATCGCTCGGCGCGCCTTCATGATGACGCGGCTGAGGGAAGACTCCGTGACGATGCTCTTGGGCCACAGCACGTCCTGTAGCTCGTCCTTGCCGACGGCACGATCGCGATGCTCGATCAGATAGGTCAGCAGCTGGTACGCCTTGGGCTCTAACCCGATCAGCTCACCTTGGCGACGCACCTCACGGCGCGCCGTATCGATCTGATAGTCGCCGACGTAGTAGGTCTGAGATCGGACCGTCGTGCCCGCGGACTTCGTTGCGCCCTGCAGTCCGAGGAAGCCGCTCACGACATCACAGAACCGCGGCCAAGCCGCCTCGCTCTCCAGCAGGAGGTGGTTGCGACTCTCCAGCGGCAGGTACTGGGCACCGGGAATCTCGCTGGCAAGCAGCACCCCCTGCGTTTGAGGGACGGCGGCATCTTCGTTGGCGTGCACCACCAAGGTCGGCACCTCCAACGACGCCAGCCGGTCCGCCACATCGATCGTGCCGGTCATCTCCATAACGGACACCGCCATCTCCGGGGTGGCGGAGCGGCGTTGGAGCTCTGCAAACCAATGAAGTTGTTCGCCGCTGCCGTCTGGCAGGTAGATAGACGCGAAGGCTTGCCGGAAGGCGGGCGTATCCTGCGCCCACCCGTAGCGAATCAGCTCCATCATGGCGCGCTGCTGGCTCTTGGCCGCCTGGTCTCGCCGCTGGCGTCCCTGGGCGAAGGCGCCAGCGAGGATCAGGTGACTGACGCGCTGCGGATGGCGGGCAGCGTACTCGACGGCGAAGGCGCCACCCTGGGAGATACCGATGAGGGGGAAGCGCTCCAGCTCGAGGGCGTCGACTACGGTCTCGAGGTCTTCGATGCAGTCCTCGAAGCTGAGCCCGTCGATGTCGCGCTGGGACAGGCCGCAGCCGCGCTCGTCGTAGCGCACCAGCGTGCGTTCGGCGGAGAACAGGTGTAGCCAATGGCGCCACACCGGGCTCTCCCAGTCGTACTCCAGGTGGTTGAGCCAATTGGCCGCTTTGACGATCGGCGGACCGTCGCCTGAGGTGGCGCAGGCGAGGCGGATGCCGCTCGCCGTGCGCACGTAGCGAATCGTCTGCTCCATGAGGATCCCCCGAGCCTCAGTGAGGGTTGGCGCCCAATGATAGGCGCAGACGTCAGGCTTTCACCAATGGTGAGCGATCGGGTCCCTACCAGAACTTGTTCTCGACCATCATCTGCAGCGATAAAGCCGCCGCGCCCCCGGAGATGAAGACGTTCCAGTCCCGGTGCTTGAACTTGAGGATGTTCAGGCACAGGTAGGCAAGGCCGATGATTACCGCAACGATCATCAGCTGTCCGAGCTCGATGCCGACATTGAAGCCCACCAGAGGCACCAGGATCGAGGACTCGTCCATGAGCAACGCTCGGAAATAGTTCGAGAAGCCCATGCCGTGGATCAGGCCGAAGAAGAGGGCCATGGCGTAGTTCGGGCCCATGTTTACCCTGACGGACTCACTCGGTGCCCGCACCACGTTGTGCAGGGCGGTGATGAGAATGGTCGTAGGGATGAGGAACTCGATCAGGTTCGTGGGAATGCGCACGACGTCGATGGCGGCCAAGGCCAGGGTGATGCTGTGGCCGATCGTGAAGGCCGTGACGAGGATGGCGATGCTGCGCCATTGCTCGATGCGGTAGATGGCGCACAGGGCGACCAGGAAAAGCAGGTGGTCGTAGGCCGCGAGGTCGGCGATGTGCTTGAAGCCCACCTGCAGGTAGAAGGGGAACGAGTGCATCTCAGAAGTGCAGCTCGTGTTCTGGGGTCTTCTTGCTCAGCATCAGGCTCTTCGAGTCATCATCCACGTGCACGTAGACGATGTTGTTCTGGTCGGAGAACAGGTCCGTGAAGACGGCGTTGCGAATTGCCAGCGAGCGCAGGGGCGGCGCCAGGCGATGTTCGAAGAGCAGGGCGAGGGCCGTGTTGTCGCCTTCGCCCTTCAAGCGCTTGCTCTCAATCTTCAGCGGCACCGTTGCTCCGTTGGCATCCACGCGGAAGAAGCTGTTCAGGTAGGAGAGCAGGAGCTTCTCAGCGTTGGGGGCTTCGTCGGGCAGGCCGAGGGAGAGGGCGGTGCTGTTGGGATCGAAGACGATGGCCTCGTTCACGTCCATGACGAAGAGGCGCAGGCTGATGGTGAGGAGTTGCTCGTCGGAGGAGTACTCGACCTGGCAGAGGGACAGGCGCAGCGGATGCGCCGCGGCCCCGAGGGGATACGTAAGGGCGACGGCGAGCAGTAGCACTGCCCACGTTCCGGCTCTTCGAGTCACGTGGCGATAAGTTCCTGGAACACCTGACAATAGTACGCCATTGCCGCGCGCCCGAGTCGCTCTACTGCGGCGAATCGCTGTTGCAGGTGTAATGATCCATCGTCCCCAGCGACTACCCACCTGCCCTGCACCAGAATCGGCAGATGCTGGCGAGGGCCGCGTTCGGAGCCAGCCCTCGCGCCTGCGGTGCGACCGAATGGCGCGAAGGGGCAACTACGGCAACGGGGACTTTCCTTTCACCACAAGTGTGCGAACAGCGGCCGTCGACACAAGGTCCACCCGCGCACCTCGACGCGACGGCCTGTGCCGCGATTCGCCAACACCTAAGGAACGACGATGAAACAACTGCTGATCGTATCCACCGCGCTTGCCCTGGCGGGCACCGCCAACGCCGCCGATCTCGACGAGGTGCTGTCCTGCAACTTCGAGACGATGGGTGGACTGGACAGCATTCGCTCGGTGCAGTCGGCCCGCATGACCGGGACCATGACCATGGGCCCGATGCAGGCGCCCTTCACGATCGAGTTCCTGCCGCCGGACAAGGTGCGCATGGAGTTCGAGATCCAGGGCATGACCGCCGTGCAGGCCTACGACGGGGAGACCGGCTGGGCCATCATGCCGTTCCTCGGCAAGACCGAGGCCGAGGAGATGGCCGAAGACCAGCTCAAGTCGGTCAAGGAAATGGCTGAGTGGGAAGGCCCCCTCGTGGACTGGCAGAAGAAGGGCCACAAGGTGGAGCTCGTCGGCACCGAGGAGATCGAGGGCACGGAAGCCTACGTGTTGAAGGTGGTGCGCGCGGAGACCGAGGATGAGTCGACCCTCTACCTCGACACGGACTACTGCCTGCCCTTCCTCTCCAAGGGCACGCGTGACATCCAGGGCAACGAGATGGCCTTCACGCAGTCGATCGGCGACTACAAGCCGGTCGGCGATCTGGTCATCGCCCATTCGATGAGCACCAGCATGGGCGAGGGCTCAGCGCCGGCGCAGCAGGTGATCAGCATCGAGGCGGCGACCTTCAACGTCGACGACATCTCGGCCGATCGCTTCAAGATGCCCGAGGCCACCGCAAGCGCCGAGTAAAGCGCCCAGCGCGCCGGGCGGCCTCGCCCGGCGCGTGCTCATCGGCCGCGCGCACACCGGCGCGGCCGGTGCCTAGACATCCTGGGAGACCCAACATGATTCGAACGACGCCTGTGCTGGCGGCGATCGCGCTCGCCACGACGACGGCGGCCTACGGTGCCATCGACGTCAATTCCTCCACCTTCGGCGGCCTGCGCGCGCGCAGCCTCGGCCCCGCTGTGATGAGCGGCCGCGTCGCCGCCATCGACGGCGTGGTCCGCGAGGGCGAGCCGCTAACGCTCTACGTAGGTACCGCCAGTGGCGGTGTCTGGAAGTCCGACGATGGCGGCATCGTCTACCAGCCGGTGTTCGACGATCACGTGCAGGCGATCGGCGCCGTGCGCGTGGACCCGAGTAACCCGGAGACGGTCTGGGTCGGCACCGGCGAGAGCTGGGTGCGCAATACCGTGGCACCGGGCGATGGCGTGTACAAGTCCACGGACGGCGGCAAGAAGTGGAAGCACGTGGGCCTCCCCAACAGCGATCACATCGCGGAGCTGCTGGTGCATCCCACGGACGGCAACACCGCGTACGTCTGCGCCCTGGGGCATCTCTGGGCGCCGGGCGGCGACCGCGGCGTGTTCCGCACCCGCGACGGCGGTGAGACCTGGGAGAACGTGCTCCACCTCGACGGGGCCACGAGCTGCTCCGATCTCGCCATGACGCCGGACGGCG
>JBCBZW010000045.1 GCA_039815145.1 Pseudomonadota bacterium | reverse complement strand
GTTGGTGCCGTCATCGTCGCTGGCGAAGGCGGTGACGCCCACGGTGTCGCCGGCGGATGCGTTCTCGGCGACGGTGTTGGCGCTGGCGTCGGTGTCGCTCACGGCGGAGACGTCGAACTCGTCGTCGTCCGTGATGGCGATGTCGAAGGTCTGGGTGGAGGTGGAGCCGTCCTCGGACGTCGCCGTGACCTCGATCTGCATCGACTGGGCGGACTCGAAGTCGAGGGCCGCCGGGTCGGCAACGGTCACCACACCGCTGTCGGTGTCGATGGCGAAGGCGTCGTTGGGGTTGCTGCTCAGGGTGTACTCGACGGCATCGTTGGAGCCGTCAGCATCGCTGGCGAAGGCCGTGACGCCCACCGTGTCGCCGATCGCCGCGCCCTCGTTGATCGAGTTCGCATCGCCGTCGCTATCGCTGACCGCGGAGATATCGAACTCGTCGTGATCGGTGATGGCGATGTCGAAGGTCTGGGTGGAGGTGGAGCCGTCGTCGGACGTTGCCGTCACCTCGATCTGCATGCTTTGCGCGGATTCGAAGTCGAGACCGCTCGGATCCGCCACGGTGACGACGCCGCTGTCGGCATCGATGGCGAAGGCATCGTTCGGGTTGGCGCTGAGGGAGTACTCGACGCCGTTGCTGGTGCCGTCGGCATCGCTGGCGAAGGCGGTCACGCCCACCGTGTCGCCGGCGTTGGCGTTCTCCGCGATGGTGTTGGCGGCACCGTCCGTGTCGGTGACGGCGGAGACGTCGAACTCGTCATCGTCGGTGATGGCGATGTCGAAGGTCTGCGTCGAGGTGGAGCCGTCGTCGGACGTTGCCGTGACCTCGATCTGCACGGTCTGAGCTGCTTCGAAGTCGAGACCAGAGGGATCGGCGACGGTGACGACGCCCGAGTCCGCATCGATGGCGAAGGCGTCGTTGGGGTTGTCGCTCAGCGAGTATTCGACGTTGCTGTTGGAGCCGTCGGCATCGCTCGCGAAGGCCGTCACGCCGACCGTATCGCCGACCGCCGCGCTCTCGTTGATCGTGTTGCCAGCACCGTCCGTGTCGGTGACGGCGGAGACATCGAACTCGTTGTCGTCCGTGATCGCGATGTCGAAGGTCTGGGTGGAGGTGGAGCCGTCGTCGGACGTTGCCGTCACCTCGATCTGCATGCTTTGCGCGGATTCGAAGTCGAGGCCGCTCGGGTCCGCTACCGTGACCACGCCGCTATCGGCATCGATGGCGAAGGCGTCGTTGGGGTTGGCACTCAGGGAGTACTCGACGCCGTTGCTGGTGCCGTCGCCGTCACTCGCGAAGGCGGTCACGCCCACGGTGTCGCCCGCGGCGGCGTTTTCGGCCACGCTGTTGGCGTTGCCGTCGCTGTCGCTGACGGCGGAGACGTCGAACTCGTCGTGATCGGTGATCGCGATATCGAAGGTCTGGGCGGAGGTTGATCCATCTTGCGAGGTGGCCGTGACCTCGATCTGCATGGTCTGGGCAGACTCGAAGTCGAGGCCGCTCGGGTCGGCGATCGTGACCACGCCGCTATCCGCGTCGATCGCGAAGGCGCCGTTGGGATTCGCGCTCAGGGAGTACTCGACGCCGCTGGTGGTGCCGTCGCCATCGCTCGCGAAGGCGGTGACGCCGACGGTGTCACCGGCGGATGCGTTCTCAGCGATGGTGTCGGCGCTGGCGTCGATGTCGCTCACGGCGGAGACGTCGAACTCGTCGTCGTCGGTGATGGCGATGTCGAAGGTCTGGGTCGAGGTGGAGCCGTCTTCGGACGTTGCCGTGACCTCGATCTGCATGGTCTGGGCAGACTCGAAGTCGAGGGCGCTCGGGTCCGCCACCGTCACCACGCCGCTATCAGAATCGATAGCAAACGCATCGTTGGAGTTGTTGCTCAGGGAGTACTCGACGCCGTTGCTGGAGCCGTCGCCATCGCTGGCGAAGGCGGTGACGCCCACGGTGTCGCCGGCGGAAGCCCCTTCGTTGACCGTGTCGGCGGCGTTGTCGGTATCGCTCACGGCCGAGACGTCGAACTCGTCGTCGTCGGTGATGGCGATATCGAAGGTCTGGGTCGAGGTGGAACCGTCCTCCGAGGTGGCCGTGACCTCGATCTGCATCGTCTGGGCGGACTCGAAGTCTAGGCCGTCCGGGTCCGCTACCGTCACCACGCCGGTGTCGGCATCTATGGCGAAGGCGTCGTTGGGGTTTTCGCTCAAGGAGTATTCGACACCGCTGGTGGTGCCGTCGCCGTCGCTCGCAAAGGCGGTGACGCCGACGGTGTCGCCAGCGGCGGCGTTCTCTGCCACGGCGTTGGCCGTGCCATCGGTGTCGCCCACGGCGGAGACGTCGAACTCGTCGTCGTCGGTAATCGCGATGTCGAAGGTTTGGGTCGAGGTGGAGCCGTCCTCGGAGGTGGCCGTCACCTCGATCTGCATCGACTGTGCGGACTCGAAGTCGAGGCCGTCCGGGTCCGCCACCGTGACCACGCCGGTGTCGGCGTCGATGGCGAAGGCGTCGTTGGGATTAGTGCTCAGGGAATACTCGACACCGCTGTTGGTGCCGTCTGCGTCGCTGGCGAACGCGGTGACGCCCACGCTGTCGCCCACGGCAGCGCCTTCGTTGATCGTATTCGCCGCGCCATCGTCATCGTTGACCGGCGAGACGTCGAATTCGTCGTCATCGGTGATGGCGATGTCGAAGGTCTGGGTCGAGGTCGAACCGTCCTCTGAGGTCGCCGTGACCTCGATCTGCATCGTCTGGGCGGATTCGAAGTCGAGGCCTTGCGGATCTGCCACCGTCACCACGCCGGTGTCGGCGTCGATCGCGAAGCATCGTTGGGGTTCGTGGTGAGTGAGTACTGGACCGCGCTGGCCGAGCCGTCCACGTCTTCGGCGAAGGCCGTGACGCCCACCGTGTCACCCGCAGCAGCGTTCTCGGCCACCGAGTTGGCGGCGTCGTCGGTGTCGCTCGCCACGGAGACGTCGAACTCGTCCTCGTCGTTGACGGCGATGGTGAAGGCCTGGGTGGAGACGGAACCATCGTCGGAGGTGGCGGTCACTTCGATCCGCATCGCGCGCGCCGACTCGAAGTCGAGGCCCGCCGGATCTGCCACGCTGACCACGCCGCTCTGTGGGTCGATGGCGAAGGCACCGTCCGGGTTGTCGCTGAGGCTGTAGGTCACGCCGTCGACGCCGTCCGCGTCGTCGGCCAGGGCGGTGACGCCCACGAGATCGCCCACCCGGGCTCCCTCGCTGACCTCGTCGGCGCCCAAGTCGGCGTCGCTGGTCGGCGAGATCGAGAATTCGTTGTGGTTGTCGATGGCGATGTCGAAGCGCTGGCTGCTCGAGGAGCCGTCGGCGGAGGTGGCGGTCACCTCGATCTGCATGGACTGGGCGGTTTCGAAGTCGAGGCCGTTCGGATCCGCGACGGTGACTACGCCGGTGGCCGCATCGACGGCGAAGGCGTCGTTGGGATTCGCGCTCAAGCTGAAGCTGACCGCGTTGTCGCTGCCGTCCGCGTCTTCGGCGCTGACGGCGACGCCAACGCGATCGCCGACGCTGGCGTTCTCCGACACGCGCTCGTCGCCGGCGTCCCCGTCGACCACGGGGGATATGTCGAACTCGTCGTGATCCGTGACCCGGATAGCGAAGTTCTGAACACTAAGGGAACCGTTCGCCGACATGACGTTGACGACGATCTCATGGCTGTCCTGGGACTCGAAGTCGAGCAACTCCGGCGCGCGTACGAACACTTCGCCCGTGGCCGGATCGATGGCGAAGCGCCCGTCCGCGTCGTCGGCGAGGGAATAGGTCACCATGGAGCCATCGGTGCTCGCGGCGCTGGCGATCACGCCGACGCGATCGCCCTCGACCGCGTTCTCGCTGACCTCGTCCTCGGCGACGTCGCCGTCGGACATGACCATGCCACCGCCGGCACCTGGGGCAGGGGCGGGGCTGGCTTCCGTCTCGGACGGTTCGCTTTCCTCTGCCGCCACGTCCTGAGCCTCACCCTGGGGAGCGCTCTCGCCAACGGGCGTCGGCTCCACGGGAACGAAGGCCGGAGACGGTTCCTCAGCACCATCCAGTGCGACGACGGGCGGAGGCGTTTGCGGGCCGTCCGCCTCAGCGCGGGCCGTGGTGGGGGGCGGGTTGTCAGACGCGTTGCCGGGGGCGGACGCTACCGCGTTGGCGTCGCTGGTGCTGGCCTCACCCTGCGGGCTGTCCACGGAGTCGAGGTCCCCGCGGCGGGCATCGCCCGTCTGCGTCGCCGCCTCCGTGCTCTCGACGTCGACGGTGCGCGCGCCCACCTGTGCCTGGTCCAGGGGATCGGTGTCGCTGCGCAGATCGCCCGTCGTCTCCGCGCGCGTATCCGTCGCGAAGTCCGGCGAGGCGTAGCCGCCGGCGCGCGGTGCCTGACCGGCCTGCTCCGCGTTGTCGGCGTCGACTTCGAATTCCTCAACATCCTCGCGCCGGCGATCGTCGCTCTGTTGGCCGACATCTCGGTCCAGGGCGGAGTCGATCGTCTTCGGGCCTTGCTTCGGCTGATCTTGCGCGTCGTGCTGGTCGCTCATGTGCTTTCTCGATGCGTCGGGCCACCAAGCGATGGCCGCGTGTCGTGTGGGCGAGCGTCCCCCGCGAGGGCCGATCGCTTCTTCTCAGTGTTCGGCTATCGGGTCGCATCGAGAAAACCCACAGCGCCTCGTTGCATAACGAGGCAAGGTTTTTCGCTTTACAGTGGGATTAAGAGAACTGGACCGAGGTGGGCGCTCAGGGGCCCATCGACCGGTCACGTAGGCCCGTCGGGCTCAGCGGGGGAGGCGTTCGCCCTGGCGGTTGGCGTCGGGGATCACGCCGCTGGGCACGGCGAGCTGTAAGGCGGGGGAGCGGGTGCAGTCGCTTTCCGCAGGCGTGCTGTGGGTCAGCCAGGAGACCGCCGCACGCTGCGGCAGGCGACGCACCACCTGGCCGTCACCGCGGTCCACCCAGACCGTATCGAACAGCCCGTCGGTTCGCAGCAGGCCACGCCACATCACCTGCGGGTCGGCACCGAAACGGGCGTCGTCCAGGCGCACGTAGGTGACCTGGCCGATATGCTCCGGCAATTGTGCCACCACGTGGTCGCCGCCGACGATGGAGAAGAACACCGGTTCGGCCACGTGCTCCATCGTGTAGCTGCCGTCGGCATAGGTGCTGCCCCACGCGACGCGCAGGGGATCACCGCGACGAAGCGCATCGATGAGGTCGCGACGATCGCCACGCTCGGTTACGCCCTGCGCCGTGTTGCGAAAGCGCTCTTCCCAACGCGCTGAACAGGAGACCGGCGCGGGCATCTCGCTGGCCGAGGCAGTGCCAGCGCTCGCGCCATCGCACCAACGGGCGGCGACGCTCCAACGGTGAGCACTACCGGTTTCGAAGATTCCCTCCAGCACCCCATCGCTGCCGAGCTTGCCCGTCCAGCGCGCCGCCTGTGCCCCCTCGGCCAGGGCAACTTCCGCGTTGCCAGGGAGCGGGATTTGGCGGTGGATGTCGTCGAACTGGGCGAACACTTCCCCCTCGAAAACCGTGAGGAAGCTGCCATCGGACCAATGGCTCACATCAATGTGGCCGTCTACGTTCCAGTCGAGCTGCCAGCCGATGCGAACGCGCCCGCCTTGGTTGACGTGCGCAATCAACCGCTCCCGACTACCGGCCAGCACCTGCCCGCCGGCGCTCAACTGCAGAAGGGGACTCTCACAGTGAGCCGCTGAGGCTGGACTAGAGGCCGCTGCCGCCAGCAACACACACAATGAAATCCGCGAATAGCCCATCAATGGCAGAAGTTCGACCGAGTCTACTGAGTGATCAAGGCCGAAATATATCAGTCCGATTCGCGTTTGAGACTGTTTTCCTAGGGAGATAAATCCCAATACAAAGCAGGGCCTAGTCGCAATGCGTCATTCCGAACGGTCGAATGCACATACCAGGGCTCGAATTAACCTATCAAATGGGATAGGTGGCCGTGGCGGCGGATTCTTAGGCTTGAACGTCGCTCAAGGTGGTGGCGAGGGCCGCCCCGATGGCGGTGACCGCGGTGAGGAGCAAGATCTTGCCAACCGCCGCCAGGGGTACGAGCGCGAGCAGCGCGCCCACCGCCAGCAGCGCAATGCCCGTCAGCGTGTTGCCCACCGCCACGTAGTCCGTGCGCCGGTTGCCGCCGGCGAGATCTACCACGTGGGTCTTGCGCCCGAGGCGCACGCCGTCGTGGAGCACGGCGATGGCCAGGAACACCACCGGCAGCAACCAGGGGGAGCTCAGCAACGTCGGGTGTAGCCAAGCCACCGCGCTCGTCGCCCCGCCGACCGCCGCCGCGCCCGACGCCGCCACGATGAGCACGTGCCGACTCGACAGATCTGAGAGGCGTCCCCAGATCGGGCCCGCCACCAACGAGGCCGCCCCTTGGGCGAACAGAAAGTACGCGAGTGTGAGGTCCGTGCGCTCGCGTGCCAGGACCACGACGAAGGGGCCGATGAGCGCGGTGGAGATGAGTAGGAAGCGCACCAGCAGGAAGCGTCGAAACGGTGCGTCTTCCACCACCACACGCATCCGCCGGATCGCTTCGCGCAGTCCGTTGGCACCCCCTTCGGTCGCGCCGGGGTACTCAGGGATCAGGTGGTAGACGGGAATGGCCGCCAGCCACAGGGCGCCGCCGAGCAACAACATGGGGACGTAGGGCATACGCTCGGGGTCTCCGAGCAGCCAGAGGGCGAGGGCCAGCACCAGGGTGCCCGCGCCCGCCACCGCCGAGGCGTAGCCGGACACCCGGCCCCGCCGGCTCTTGGCGACGGTTTTGCCGAGCACGTCTTTGGCCGCCACCGAGCAGATCCCCCGTGACAGGCTGAAGACGGTGACCAAAGCGAGCAGGGCGAGGGCGAAGGCCTGGCCCTCGAGGCCCAGCGCGGCCCCCGCGATCGCGAGCACCGAGGCTCCCTGCAAGCCGGCGCCCACCATCCAGGCGAACTTGCGACGGGGCAGGGTGCGCAGCCAACCCGCTATCGCCAGCTGTGGCAGGAGCGAGCCCGCCTCGCGCAGGGGTACCAGCAGGCCTGCGGCCCATCCGGGGGCACCGAGGGAGGTGAGTAGCCAGGGCAGGGTGGTCTTGGGATTGATGATCGCATCGCCAAACCCGGTCATCGCTTGCGCGGTGGTGTTGGCCAGGAAGGCGCGGGGAACGACCCGGCACGCATCCTCGGAGATGTCGCGGCAGGCGCGGGCGTCCTCCTCGTCAACCAGCGCGGCGTACACCCGTTCCATGGCGGGATCGAAGCGGCGTGGGTGGTCGGCGTTTTCGCTCATCGGGGCGTGCTCTGCGGGCGCGGTTGCGGGCTACGCGGGGCAGTGTAGTCACCGCCCGTCACATCGCTCAGCCGCACCAAGTGCGACCTGCGTCGGTATTCCTGCATAAGCTTCGCCAATGAGAGCACAAAGCGTTTCTTAAGGAGCGTGGGGAGGCTATACTTCTGTCGCCTTGTTGCAGCGCCCCCCGCGGTCGCTTGCAAGAACGCTAGCAGAACCCTTTTCCGACCGACGTCAGGACGTCCACAGCCCCCGCACAACCCGTCGCCTGCGGCGCGCGTGCAACTGGGTGAGCAATGAGCGACAGCCTTCAAAAGCGATACGAGAACAGCCCCCTGTTCGGCGCCAATGCGCCCCTCGTCGAAACTCTCTATGAACAATACCTCGCCGATCCGCAGCAGCTAGATCCTGCCTGGCGAGACTATTTCGCCGGGATTGCCAACGGCGCTAACGGTGAGATCCCCCACGGACCCATTCGCGACGCCCTCGCGGCGCGCGCCCTACAGCCTCAGGTGGGGGCTGGGTCCGCGGCAGGCTCCACGGTCGCTCTCGAAAAGCAGTCGGCTGTGCTGCGCCTGATCTGGGCCTACCGCCTGCACGGGCACAAGCTCGCCAATCTCGATCCCCTGGGATTGCTGGCGGCGGATTCCCCGCAGGATCTCGACCCGGCGTCGCACGGCCTCGGCGAGTCCGATCTCGACACGGAGTTCTTCACCGAGGGCCTGGCGGGCACCACGCGTCTGAAGCTGCGGGAGATCCTGGCCCTGGCGCGGCGCATCTACACCCGCCGCATCGGCATCGAATACGCCCACATCTCCAACGTCGTCGAGCGCCAGTGGCTGCGCGAACACGTGGAGATCAGCACCGTCGAGGCCAAGCTGAGCGCTGAGCGCAAGCGCGATCTACTCGCTCAGCTGACGGCAGCCG
The DNA here is from genome assembly GCA_039815145.1 of Pseudomonadota bacterium. Lineage (NCBI taxonomy): Bacteria > Pseudomonadati > Pseudomonadota > Pseudomonadota bacterium. Next base: position 27,304 of record JBCBZW010000045.1, on the reverse strand, counting down.
AAGGCATCGAGCGCTACCTCCACACCCGCTACGTGGGCCAGAAGCGCTTCTCCCTCGAGGGCGGCGAGTCCCTGATCCCGCTGCTCCACAGCCTGATCGGTCAGGCCGGCGACAGCGGCATCCGCGAGCTCGTCATCGGCATGGCCCACCGCGGCCGCATCAACGTGCTGGTCAACGTCCTCGGCAAGCCGCCGGCGGAGCTGTTCAGCGAGTTCGAGGGCCTGTATCAGGCGGGCAGTCAGCTCGGTACGGGCGATGTGAAGTACCACCTCGGGTTCTCCACCGACATTCCGGTCGGGGACGAGCATATGCATGTGGTGCTGGCCTTCAACCCCTCTCACCTGGAGATCGTCAATCCGGTGGTGGCGGGCTCCGTCCGTGCGCGCCAGGACCGGCGCAAGGACAGCGAGGGCCAGGCCGTCCTGCCCGTGTTGATACACGGCGATGCCGCGTTCTCCGGCCAGGGCGTGGTCATGGAGACCTTGCAGATGTCGCGCACCCCGGGCTTCCAGGTCGGCGGCACGGTGCACGTGATCTGCAACAACCAGATCGGCTTCACCACCAGCAACCCGGCGGATGCGCGCTCCACGCCCTACGCCAGCGACGTGGCCAAGATGCTCGAAGCGCCAGTGTTCCACGTCAATGGCAACGATCCCGAAGCCGTGCACCTGGTCACCCAAATGGCCTTCGACTACCGCAAGCGCTTCGGCCGCGATGCGGTGATCGATCTGGTCTGCTACCGCCGCCACGGTCACAACGAGGCGGACGAGCCGTCCGCCACGCAGCCGGTCATGTACCGCGCCATCCGCGATCTCAAGCCCGTGCGTCGCATGTACGCCGAGCAGCTGATGGAAGAGGGCGTGGTCGACCAGGACTTCGTGCGCGACCAGGTGGACGAGTACCGCCAGGCCCTCGACGATGGGCGCATCGCCCTGATCTCGCCGCGGGAGATGGTCGGCAACGAACACACGGTGGACTGGTCCCCGTACTTCGCCAAGGGCGGTCAGGAGGAGACCGCTGAGGTGCAGCGCGGCGCCCAGACCGACGCCGAGGCTGAGCGTCTGCAGGCCCTCGGCACGCAGATGCTGAGCGTGCCGGAGCACATCAAACTGCACCCGCGTGTGCAGCGCGTGTACGACGACCGGCGCAAGATGCTGGCCGGCGATCACCCGCTCGACTGGGGTTTCTGCGAGACCCTGGCCTACGCCACCCTGCTCAACGAAGGCTACGACGTGCGTTTGGTGGGCCAGGACAGCGGTCGCGGCACCTTCTTCCACCGCCACGCCGTGCTCCACCATCAGGCCGACAACGAGCTGCACGTACCGCTGCAACACCTGGACGGACCGAACAGCACCTTCGAGGTCTACGATTCGCTCCTGTCCGAGGAGGCGGTCCTCGGTTTCGAGTACGGCTACTCCACCACCGACCCCAACACCCTGGTCATCTGGGAAGCCCAGTTCGGCGACTTCGCCAACGGCGCCCAGGTGGTGATCGATCAGTTCATCAGCTCCGGCGAAGCGAAGTGGAACCGCCTCTGTGGCTTGGCGCTGTTCCTGCCCCACGGCCACGAAGGGCAGGGCCCCGAGCACTCCTCGGCTCGCCTCGAGCGCTTCATGCAGCTGTGCGCCCAGGGCAACATGCAGGTGTGCGTACCGTCCACGCCGGCCCAGATGTTCCACATGTTGCGCCGGCAGATGCGCCAGCCCATGCGCCGCCCGCTGGTGGTCATGACGCCGAAGAGCCTGCTTCGCCATCCGCTCTCCGTTTCGGCCCTCGACGAGCTCTCATCCGGCCGCTTCGAGTTGATGATCGACGAGACTGAATTGGGCGAGCGCGAGCGCGTGCGCCGGGTGGTCATGTGCAGCGGCAAGGTGTACTACGACCTGCTCAAGTCCCGTCAGGAGATGGAGCTCGGCGACGTGGCACTGGTGCGCCTGGAGCAGCTCTACCCCTTCCCGGATCCGGAACTCAACGCGTTGCTCGCCAGCTACCCGAACGCGAAGGAACTGGTGTGGTGCCAGGAGGAGCCCCGCAACCAGGGTGCCTTCTACCAGATTCGCCATCGCTTGCAGCGCGCTATCCAAGGGCGTGACATCACGCTTACCTACGCTGGCCGTGCACCCATGGCTGCCCCGGCCGTTGGCTACTACCGTCGCCCCGTCGACGAGCAGACCTCCCTGGTCTCCGCCGCGCTTGGCGCGTCGCCCACTGAACACGTAGATCGCAGGAAAGAAGGAAACGAACGTGATTGAGGTAAAGGTCCCACAGTTGCCCGAGTCGGTGACCGACGCCGTGCTGATCGCTTGGCACAAGGCGCCCGGCGATGCCGTGTCACGTGACGAAAACCTGGTGGACCTGGAGACCGACAAGGTCGTGCTGGAGGTGCCGGCCCCGGCCAGCGGTAAGCTGGTAGAGTTGAAGGTGGAGGACGGTGCCACGGTGACCAGCGGCGAGATCCTCGCGGTGCTGGATGAGACCGCGACGGCAGAAGCGGCGCCCGCCGCTGCGCCAGCACCTGCCGCCGCGGCGGCACCGGCGCCAGCGGCGGAAGAGGCGGCTGCCCCGTCCGAGGCGCCTCGCATGGGGCCCGCTGCCCGCCGTCTCGCAGGCGAGCACGGCGTGGATCCCCAGTCCGTACCGGCGAGCGGTCGGGCGGGCCGGGTGACCAAGGGCGACGTGCAGGCCTTCATCACCTCGGGCAGCTCCGGGCCGGCCAACGACGCTTCACCCGCCGTGGATCTGCCAGCGCCCGGGTCGCGCGCCGAGCGCCGGGTGCCGATGACGCGCCTGCGCACGCGCATCGCCGAGCGCATGGTCGAGGCGCAGCAGACGGCCGCCATCCTCACTTCCTTCAACGAGGTGGATCTGACGGAGGTGATGGCCTTACGCAAGCGTTACAAAGAGAGCTTTGAAAAGGCTCATGGCGTGCGCTTGGGCTTCATGTCGTTCTTTGTCAAGGCAGCTGTGGAAGCGCTGCGCCGCTACCCCGTGGTGAACGCCTCGGTGGAGGGCGGGGACATCGTCTTCCACGAGTACCAGGACATCGGCGTGGCCGTGTCCACGGAGCGCGGTCTGGTAGTGCCCGTCCTGCGCGAAGCCGGCCAAATGGCTTTCTCTCAGATCGAGCAGGGCGTGGTGGACTACGCCACTCGCGCGCGGGAGGGCGCCATCACCCTCGAGGAACTCACCGGCGGTACCTTCACGATCACCAACGGCGGCGTGTTCGGCTCGCTCATGTCGACGCCGATCCTGAACCCGCCGCAGAGCGCGATTCTCGGCATGCACAAGATCCAGGAGCGTCCCATGGTGGTGGACGGCCAGGTGGTGCCGCGGCCGATGATGTACATCGCGCTCTCCTACGACCACCGCATCATTGACGGACGCGAGGCCGTGCTGTTCCTCGTGGCCGTCAAAGAGATGTTGGAGGACCCGGCGCGCCTGATGCTGCAAGTCTGATCGGCTTGTGAACTAAGGTTCGGGATCCCCACCTACGCCTCACGGCTTAAGGAGATACGCGTGAGCAACAGCTACGACGTCGTCGTCATCGGCGGCGGTCCGGCGGGGTACGTCGCCGCCATCCGCGCTGCCCAGAACGGACTGAAGACCGCCTGCATCGACGCCTGGAAGAACTACGACGGCACCTACGCCTTCGGCGGCACCTGCCTGAACGCGGGGTGTATTCCCTCCAAGGCGCTGCTCGAGTCCTCCGAGCTCTACCACCGCACCCACGGCGAGTTCGCCCAGCACGGGATCCAGCTCGAGGGCGTGTCCTTCGATCTCGGCACCATGCAAACCCGTAAGGCGGGCATCACCAAGCAGCTCACGGGCGGTATCGAGGCCTTGTTCAAGGCCAACGGCGTGACCGGGCTCAAGGGCCATGGCCGCTTCCTCGGCCAGGGTAAGGTGGAGTTCACCGCCCACGACGGGCAGCCGGAGGTGCTGGAGAGCAAGACGGTGATCCTGGCCTCGGGCTCATCGCCGGTGGAGCTCAAGCAGGTGCCCTTCGACGGTGAGGACATTGTCGACTCCTGGGGCGCCCTCGAATTCGACGCCGTGCCCAAGCGCCTCGGTATCGTCGGCGGCGGGGTGATCGGCCTGGAACTCGGCAGTGTGTGGCGCCGCCTGGGCTCGGAGGTGACCGTGCTCGAGGCGATGCCGGACTTCCTGGCGACGGCCGATCGTGCCGTGGCCAAGGAGGCCCAACGCCACTTCAAGAAGCTCGGCCTCGACATTCGCCTCGGCGCCCGCGTGCAGGGTGCGGAGAAGACGGCCGACGGCATTAAGCTCGCTTACGAAGATGCCAAGGGCACGCAGTCGATCGATGTGGACAAGGTGGTCGTGGCCGTGGGCCGCCGCCCGTACACGGACGAGCTGTTCGGTGCCGATGCCGGCATCAAGATGGACGAGCGCGGCTTCATCCTGGTCGACGACGAGTGCCGCACCAACGTGCCCAACGTCTGGGCCGTGGGCGATTGCGTGCGCGGGCCGATGCTGGCGCACAAGGCTTCCGAAGAGGGCGTGATGGTCGCCGACCTCATCGCCGGCAAGTACGGCGAGGTCAACTACAACGTCATCCCCTCGGTGATCTACACGGCGCCGGAGATCGCCTGGGTCGGCCAGACCGAGGAGCAGGTGAAGGCCTCGGGCAAGGCTTACAAGACCGGTAGCTTCAGCTTCGCCGCCAACGGGCGCGCCAAGGCGCTGGAAGCGGCGGCGGGCTTCGTCAAGATCATCTCAGCGGAAGAGGATGATGAGATCCTCGGCGTGCACATCGTCGGCCCCATGGCGGGCGAGCTGATCAGCGAGTCCGTGTTGGCGATGGAGTTCTCGGCCAGCACCGAGGACATCCAGCGCACGATCCACTCGCACCCGTCCTTGTCCGAGGCGGTGCACGAGGCGTCGCTGGCCGTGGACAAGCGGGCGCTCCACGGCATCAATCGCAAGTAGGCGGGCGCAAGTCCTGACCTAGGGCGCGTCAGTCCACTGCTGATTGGCGCGCCGGATAAACCCTCCCGAGCGCTGTTCCCAGCGCTCGTGTATGCGGCGGTTGTAGTTGATGTACAAACGCCCATCGATCACGGCAAAAACCTTCGGGTCTCCGCGCCGCAACTTGCCCACCGCCACGCCCAGGGCGCAGTAGCCACCGTACTGGGGCGCGTAGCGTTGCGGGGCTGCCAGGAACGCATCGAGGTTCGCCGCCGAGGCGAAGTGCCAGCGCACCCCGTCCCAGGTGGTCTCGTGCTTGGCCTTGCCGCGAACGGCCCGCCCCTCGGTGAAGTAGGCCACCGCATCGTAGCCCTCCAGGGCGACGCCGCTGGGCGCGTGATAGGCCTGCGAGGCCGCTGTCGCGGTGGCGGGCGCCATCAGCTGCAGGGTGGCGACGCAGAGGGCGCCTAACCATCCACGGGTAGGGGTCATGACCATGGCGGGCTCCAGCCTGGGGGGTTCATGATGGACACAACGAGCGTGGCCGCTCGCGGTTGACGTGCGTGCTGGCGCGCTGCTCAGCGCACGCGGCGCACGTCGTGGACGCCACGCACCGACGACAGGCGGTGCAAAACGCGGCTGAGCTCGGAGAGCCCGGTGATCTCCACCGTTAGGTTGAATACCGCGCTGCCCGTGGTGCGGTCGGTGACCGTCTGGGTGGCGGTGATGTTCACGTTGGCGCTGGCGAAGGCGCCCGACAGCTCCTGCAGTAGGCCGCGGCGATCGGCAGCCTCGATGCGAATGTCCGCGGTGAAGGTGTGGCTCGCATCGGCGTGCCAATCCACATCGACCACCCGTTCGGGCTGCGTCTCCATCAGCTTGCGCAGGTTCGGGCAATCCGCGCGGTGCACGCTGATGCCTCGGCCCTGGCTGATGAAGCCCAGGATGGGGTCGGGCGGCAGGGGTTTGCAGCACTGGGCGAAGTTGTGCAGCAAGTCGTCCACGCCGCCCACCTCGATGGCCGAGCGCTGCGGCATGCGCCGCGGACGCCGCCGCGCCACGGGCAACAGCTGAGGCTCCACCTGGGGCGAGGTGAGCTTCTGCACGGCCACGTCGATGTCCGCGAGCGTGATATCGCCGGCGCCCACGGCCGCGTAGAGGGAGTTGGCGCTGTCCAGGCGCAGGTGGCGAACCACGGCGCTCACGAGGGACATCTCGCACCCGAGGCGCTGGAGCTCGCGCTCGACCATGCTTTGGCCCTGCTCGACGTTGCCCTCGCCAGCCTCGCGGCGGAACCACAGGCGTACCTTGGCCCGCGCGCGGGTGGAGGCCAGGAAGCCGAGCTGGGGAATCAGCCAGTCGCGCGACGGACTGGCTTCCTTGGCGGTGACGATCTCCACCTGGTCGCCGCTCGCGAGCTTGTGGTTGAGGGACACCTGCCGTCCGTTGACCCGCGCTCCACGGCAGCGATGACCGAGTTCCGTGTGCACGTGGTAAGCGAAATCCAGGGGCGTGGCCTCGCTCGGCAAGTCCACTACGTCCCCACGCGGGGTGAGCACGTACACCCGCTCGTCGAGGATCTCCGTGCGCACCCGATCGAGGAAGTCGAGATCCGGATCGTCCTCGTCCGGGTCCAGCAGGCGTCGCAGCCAGCTGATCTTGTTGCGGTAGGCGCTGTCATCGTCGCCGCCTTCCTTGTAGCGCCAGTGCGCAGCGACCCCGAGCTCCGCGTGACGGTGCATCTCGTGCGTGCGGATCTGCACCTCGAGGGTCTTGCCCTCGGGGCCGATCACGGCGGTGTGCAGCGATTGGTAATTGTTTTCCTTAGGTGCTGCGATGTAGTCGTCGAACTCACCCGGCAGGTAGCGCCACATGCCGTGCACGATGCCGAGGGTGGCGTAGCACTCGGTCTGCGAGCTCACCAGCACGCGGACGGCGCGCACGTCGAAGATGTGTTCGAAGTCCAGGCCCTTGCGCAGCATCTTGTTCCAGATGCTGTAGATGTGCTTCGGGCGGCCAGCGATCTGGCAATCGATGCCAGCCTCCTCGAGGCGTCCGCCCAGCACCTCCACCACGTTGGAGATGTACTCCTCGCGATCGGCGCGTCGCTCACGCAGCCAGCGTGCGATCTGCTTGTAGGTGTCCGGCTCGAGGTAGCGGAAGGAGAGGTCGTCCATCTCCCACTTGAACTGCCAGATGCCGAGGCGGCTGGCGAGGGGAGCGTAGATCTCGCGGGTCTCCGTCGCGCAGCGCACCTGTTCGTCGGCCGGAGCACCCTTCAGGCAGCGCAGGCGATGGAGTTGCTCGGCGAGGAGCACCAGCACCAGGCGGACGTCGTCCACGATCGCCAGCAGCATCTTGCGCAGGGATTCCGCCTGGTCCGCGCCCAGGGCCTGGCCTGGGGACCACTCGGGGGGCAGGACGAAACGCCCGGCGCGCTCCAACTCACCGACCATCTGGGCGACGGACGTGCCGAACTGCTCCTCAATACCGGCATTGCTGCACAGGCCCGCCTCGCGCAGGGGGCGGATCATCGTGGCGAGCTCGATCTCTTCCGCCACGCCGAGCTGGCCGACGATTTCGGACACGGCGTCGGCCCGCGCGCAGCGCTCGCGCAGATCGTCCAGGAAGCCGTCCGTGGTCAGGGTCTGCTCCGCGTCGGCCAGCACCTCGGCGGTCCACGCGACAACGCGGCTGCGCGACGCGGTGCCGGGCCCGTTGCTGTCGTCTGGACGAGTGATCGTGACCAAGGAGGACGCTCTCGCGGTGAGCTCAAGTTCTCAGGGGCAGGAAAACCCCAGGGGGTGCGAATAATACGCCAGCGCAGGCCGCCAAGGCCAAGGCTCGGTGCCGCGCAATCGATTATCCGGGGCGTCGTGCGGACGGCTCGCGAGACTCCGCCGGTGTGCACTACAATGGCGAAATCATGAACTTTTTCAGGGCGCCCGCAACGGTCGCGGAGCCCGTGAGTGCCAACGGCACGAGAGGAGCGAAATGGCGGGTCACAGTAAGTGGGCCAACATTCAGCACCGAAAGGGTGCACAGGATAAGAAGCGCGGCAAATTGTTCACGAAGCTTGCGCGCGAGATCACCGTGTCGGCGAAGCTCGGCGGCGGCGATCCGATGTCCAATCCGCGCTTGCGCCTGGCCATCGACAAGGCCCGTGCGCAGAGCATGCCCAAGGACAACATCGAGCGAGCCATCAAGCGCGGCAGCGGCGGCGCCGAGGGCAACCTCGATGAGATTCGCTACGAGGGCTACGGTCCCGGTGGTGTTGCCGTGATGGTCGATTGCATGACCGACAACCGCAATCGCACCGTGGCCGAGGTGCGCCACGCCTTCTCCAAGTTCGGCGGCAATCTCGGCGCGGACGGCTCCGTGGCCTACCTGTTCAACCACTGCGGCGTGCTCAGTTACCCCTCAGGGGCCGATGAAGATACGGTCACAGAAGCGGCGCTGGAGGCGGAGGCGGAGGACGTGGTCACCCACGACGACGGCTCCATCGACGTCCTCACCGACCCAAACGAGTTCGAGCGGGTGAACGAGGCCATGAACGCGGCCGGCCTCGCGCCGGAGAACGCGGAGGTCACCATGCGCGCCTCGACCAGCGCGACGCTGGGTGAAGGGGACGCGGGCACGATGATCAAGCTGCTCGATGCCCTGGAAGATCTGGACGACGTTCAGAACGTCTATTCGAACGCGGATATCCCTGACGAGATCCTGGAGAAACTCTGAGCGAGCTGCGCGATAAGTCGACCGCGACCACGCCACGCGTGCGTATCCTGGGCATCGACCCAGGCTCACGCGTCACCGGCTACGGCATCGTCGATGCCCTGCCCAACAGCGATCCGATCCATGTGGCGAACGGATGCATTCGCGTCGGTGACGGCGAATTCTCCAGTCGCCTCCACGGCATCTACACGGCGGTCGCCGAACTCGTCGCGCGTTTCCAACCCACCGAAGTGGCCATCGAACGGGTGTTCGTCTCGCGCAACGTGGACAGTGCCCTGAAGCTGGGCCAGGCCCGCGGCGCGGCGCTCTGCGCCACCTTCGTTGGCGAGGCGGTGCCGGCGGTGTACGAGTACAGCGCGCGGGAGATCAAGCAAGCGGTGGCCGGACGCGGCGGGGCGGAGAAGACCCAGGTGCAGGCGATGGTTCGCCTGCTCCTCGACGAGGAGGGTCCGTTGCAAGCGGATGCCGCCGACGCGCTGGCCGCGGCGCTCTGCCGCGCCTACGTGCGCCGTACGGAGCAACGGCTCGGGGTGGCGGTGGAGTCCACCACCGGCGCTCGCGCAGCGTCACGCAGCGAGACCCAGGCGTTGCTGCGCGAGGCCTGGGCCAGCCGCGGACGCCGGGGGCGGCGGCGATGATCGGATTCCTGCGCGGCCGCCTGGCCGAGAAACGGCCCCCGGCCCTGGTGATCGACGTCGGCGGCGTTGGCTACGAAGTGGAGGCCCCCATGTCGACCTGCGCCGAGCTGCCGGCCACGGGCGAGGCCATCCACCTGCTGACGCACCTGGTGGTGCGCGACGACGCCCACGTGTTGTTCGGCTTCGCCACGGAGGCGGAGCGTGGCTTGTTTCGCGAGCTGATTCGCGTCTCCAAGGTGGGGCCGAAGGTGGCCCTCGGCATCCTCTCCGGCATCAGCGTGAGCGATTTCGCTAGGTGCGTGGAGGAGGGGGACACCAGTCGCCTAACCCGCCTGCCAGGCATCGGCAAGAAGACGGCCGAGCGTCTCGTGGTAGAGATGCGCGATCGCCTGCAAGGCGAAGCCGCCAGTAGCAGCTTCGGTGTCAACCTCGCCGGCCGTGAAGCGTTGCCCGCAGATGGCCGCCGCGAGGCCTTCGAGGCCTTGCTCGCCCTCGGCTACAAGAACGCTGAGGCATCGCGGATGCTGAAGGACCTGGACGTAGACGGTCTGGATACGGCGCAGATCGTGCGCCTGGCCCTGCGCGGCTGAGGCGCACGACGCGCGACCGCCCAATCAAGGAGGAGCTCCGATGGAGGAAGACGAGCGGGTCATCGGCGCCGGCGCGCGCGCGGAGGAGGACGCCTACGAGCGCGCCATTCGGCCGCGCCGCTTCGACGACTTCGTGGGCCAACCACGCTTGCGTCGCCAGCTGGATATCTTCGTGCAGGCGGCCCGCGGGCGCGGCGAGGCCCTGGACCACGTGCTGCTCTTCGGCCCCCCGGGCCTCGGCAAGACCACCCTCGCCAACATTCTCGCCACCGAGCTGGGCGTGAACCTGCGCCAGACCTCGGGTCCCGTGCTCGAGCGCGCCGGCGATCTCGCCGCCCTGCTCACCAACCTCGAGGCCCACGACGTGCTCTTCGTGGACGAGATCCATCGCCTGAGCCCGGTGGTGGAGGAGGTGCTCTACCCCGCGATGGAGGACTACCAGATCGATATCGTGATCGGCGAGGGGCCGGGGGCGCGTGCGATCAAGCTCGATCTGCCCCCCTTCACTCTGGTCGGTGCCACCACCCGTGCCGGTCTCCTAACGTCGCCGTTGCGCGACCGCTTCGGGATCATGGAACGACTGGAGTTCTACGGGGTCGATGACTTGACGAGTATCGTCTCGCGTGCGGCGCGGATACTCGATGTGGCGATCGACGGTCCGGGCGCGCGGCAGATTGCGGCCCGCTCGCGGGGCACGCCGCGCATCGCCAACCGCCTGCTCAAGCGCGTGCGCGACTTCGCGCAGGTGTGTGCGAGCGGGCAGATTGACGACGCCGTGGCCCAGGAGGCCCTCGGCATGCTGGAGGTGGATCAGCGCGGCTTCGATGTGATGGACCGGCGCCTGCTCAGCATCATCGTGGAGAACTTCGACGGCGGGCCCGTCGGCGTCGACAGCCTCTCCGCCGCCCTCGGCGAGGAGCGGGGCACGATCGAAGACGTGCTGGAGCCGTACCTGATCCAGCAGGGCTACCTGATGCGCACGGCGCGCGGGCGCGTCGCCACGCGCAAGGCGTGGGAGGTGCTCGGCCGCGCCGCACCCCCTGGCAGCGGCACGCCGCCGTCGGACCTGTTCGAGGGCACGATTGATGAGTGATGTGTTCGCCTGGCCCGTGCGCGTGTACTACGAGGACACGGACGTGGGCGGCGTCGTCTACTACGCCAACTACCTGCGCTTCATGGAGCGGGCGCGCACGGAGTACCTGCGCGCCAAGGGCTTCGAGCAGGACACGCTGATGGCCCGGGAAGGGGTGATCTTCGTCGTCGTGCAAGCGGAAGTGACCTTTCGCAAGCCCGCGCGTTTCAATGACATGCTGGCCGTGACGGTCAGCATCGACGACAGCACGCGCACGAGCGTCCGCTTCGGCCAGAACGTCTATCGCGACAGCGTCGACGGCGAGCTGCTGGTGGAGGGCTCGATCCGCGGCGCCTGCCTGGACGTCAACACCTTTCGCCCCCGTGCCATCCCCACGGCCATCGTAGAGAAGACTTGATGCCCGAATTGCTCTCTCAGGATCTCACCTTCATCCAGCTGATCATGCAGGCCAGCCTGGCCGTGAAGCTCGTGATGCTACTGCTGGTGATCGCCTCGCTCATGTCGTGGTCGATCATCTTCAACCGCTGGCGCGTGATCGGTCGTGCGCGCGCCCACACGGAGGAGTTCGAGAACCAGTTCTGGTCCGGCGGTGATCTCAACGTGCTGTACAAGCGCCTGCAGGATACAAGCAACGGGCGCGAAGGCGTCGGCAGCATCTTCCAAGCGGGCTACCGCGAGTTCGGGCGCTTGCGCGGCGATCGCACCTTAGGCGGCGATAAGCTGCTCGAGAACGCGCGGCGCTCCATGCGGGTGTATCAGAACAAGGAGCTCGATCGCCTCGAGACCAATCTGTCGACCCTGGCCACGATCGGGTCGACCAGCCCCTACGTGGGCTTGTTCGGCACCGTGTGGGGAATCATGAACGCCTTCCGTGAGCTCGGCGATGCGGGGCAGGCGACCCTCGCCACCGTGGCGCCAGGCATCGCCGAGGCCCTCGTGGCCACGGCCATGGGGCTGTTCGCCGCCATCCCCGCCGTGATCGCCTACAACCGCTACGCCGATCAGGTCGATCGTCTGGAGACGCGCTTCGAGGCCTTCGTCGAGGAGTTCTCCAACATCCTCCAGCGCCACGCGGCCACCGCGGGCGGTAAGGGAAGCGCCAACGGTGGGCCGTAGATCGCGCGGGCGCCGACTCCTCGGTGAGATCAATGTGGTGCCCTACATCGATGTGATGCTCGTGCTGCTGGTGATCTTCATGGTCACCGCGCCGCTGCTCACCCAGGGCATCGAGGTGGATCTGCCGAAGGCGGCGGCCGAACCCCTGGACAGCGAGGACTTCGACAACCAGGAGCCGTTGGTGCTCTCCATCGATCGCGATGGCCTCATCTACCTCAACGTGGGGGAGAACGAGGATGCGGCGGTCGACGAGGCGACGGCCCTGTTTCGCGCCAGCGCGGTCCTGAAGCGCCGGCCGGAAACTCCCGTGCTGGTGCGCGCGGATCAGGCGGTGCCCTACGGCAACGTCGTGCGCGGCATGGTCCTGCTGCAGCAGGCGGGGGCGGCCAAGATCGGCTTCGTGACCGATGCGCCCCAGTCGCCCTTGCCGCCGCCAGCCGACCCTAACGCGGGATCCTGATCGTTTCCCGTCGTACACCCATGAGCTGGTACCAACGCTTCACCCGCTTCCTGTCCGACTCGGTGCTGCCGTGGTTGGGCGCGGTGGCGGTGCACGCGCTGGTGTTGGTGGCCTTGGTGTTCAGCCTGGGCTGGCGCCACCAGGCGGCGCCGGCGGTCGCGGCGGGGGGACCGACGATCGAGGCGATCGAAGCGGTGGTCGTGGATTCCGCCATGCTGGACGCGGAGGTGCAACGTCTCGCCGATCTCGAGCAGGCGCGCCTGCGCGCCCAGGCCGCCGAGGAGCAAGCGATTCGCGAGCGCCAGACGCGCGCCGAGCAAGCGGCTCGCGAAGAGGCCCAGCGCGCTGAACAGGCGCGACTGCAGCAGCTGCAGCGCGAAGCCGACGCCAAGCGCGCGGCCGAGGAACAGGCGGCCCGCGAGGCCCAGGCCCGGCGCGAAGCCGAGGCGACGGCGGCCGCCGAGGCCGAAGCGCGGCGCTTGGCCGAAGAGAAGCGTAAGGAAGAGGAGCGCCTGGCCGAGGAGCGCCGTCGCGCCGAGGAGAAGCGGCGCGAAGAGGAGCGCCGGGCGGAGGAACGCCGTCGCGCCGAGCAGGCGCGCATCGCTCAGCAACAGAAGGAGGCGGAGCAGTTGTTGCTCGCCGCCCTCGCCGAGGAGGAGGACCGCCAGGCCAAGGTCAATGCCGGTCTGCTGGCCCAGTACAAGGCCCAGGTGAAGCAGAAGGTGGAGCGCAACTGGGCGCGACCACCGGAGGCCGAGGCCGGCCTCTCCTGCGAGGTGAACGTGCGCCAACTGCGCGATGGTCAGGTCATCAAGGTGGAGTTCGGTCGTTGCAATGGCAACGATTCCGTCAAGCGCTCGATCGAGGGCGCTGTGAACCGCGCCTCGCCCCTGCCGCCGCCACCCGATCCCAGCCTCTTCGACGAGTATTTGGTATTCATCTTCGAACCGGAGTGAAGCGTTAGACGTATGAACACACGGAAGACGACGACCCAATTCACGCCAGCGCGCGCATGCTTCGCGCTGCTCGCCGCGCTGTGCTTCGCCTCTCTATCGGCGCAGGCGCAGCTGGTCATCGAGATCACCAAGGGCGAGGCCAACGCCACGCCCGTGGCCATCGTGCCCTTCGCCACCAACGGTGTGCCCGTAGAACTCGATGTGGCGGCCGTGGTCGATGCCGACCTCACCCGCAGCGGACGCTTCGCCCCGATCGATCGCGCGGACATGCTAGCCCGACCGAGCAGTGGCACCGAGGTGGACTTCGGCGATTGGCGCCTGCTCGGCGTCGACGCCATCGTGGTCGGCCGCCTGGCCCGTGGCAACGAAGACACGGTACAGATCGAGTTCGAAGTCTTCGACGTGGTCCGTGCCCAGCAGTTGCTCGCCTATCGCATCGTGGCGGAGCGGGCCCAGCTGCGCACAGCCGCACACCTGGTGGCCGATCAAGTCTATGAGGCACTCACGGGAACGGCCGGTGTGTTCGCGACGCGCATCGCCTACATCACCAAGGACGGCGGCCCCGGCAGCGAGCGCTATCGCCTGTTCGTGGCCGACGCAGACGGCGAGAACGCCTTGGCCGTGTTCGACTCCCCCGCGCCGATCATGTCGCCGAGCTGGTCCCCGGCCGGACATCGCCTGGCCTTCGTGTCCTTCCAGGACGACCGCTCCGCCATCTACGTGCAGGAGCTTGCCACCGGCGAGCAGACCCGCGTCTCCTCCCGTCAGGGGGTGAACAGCGCGCCGGCCTGGTCCCCGGACGGCAACAAGCTGGCCCTGGCCCTGTCCGACGGTAACGGCGACCTCGACATCCACGTGCTCAACGTGGCCACCCAGGAACTGCAGCAGGTCACGCGCAGCCGCGGCATTGACACGGAGCCGGTGTGGTCGCGCGATGGGCGAACGCTCTACTTCACCTCCGACCGCGCCGGCGGCCCGCAAATCTATCGGGCCGACGTCTACTCGGGTAAGACCGAGCGGGTGACCTTCGAGGGCGCCTACAACGCCCGTCCGCGCCTCTCGCCCGACGAATCGCGCTTGGCGATGGTGCACAACGATGGCGGTAACTACCGGATCGCGGTCCTCGATCTGCGCAGCCGTGCGTTACAGGTATTGACCGACGGGCGCTTGGACGAGAGTCCGAGCTTCGCCCCTAACGGCAGCATGATCATCTACGCCACCCAGGACGAGGGCGCCGGCGTGCTGGCCGCGGTGGCGGTGGACGGCTCCGTGCAGCAGCGCCTGGCCTCCCAGGGGCGGGATGTGCGCGAGCCCGTGTGGGGGCCCTTGGCGGCGAGGCGGTGACTGAAAGGCGTTAACGAGCGCGAAACCGCCGCAACAGGTAACATTTCGCGATTGGGGCAAGGGTGCAGCAGTGCCAGGGTAGGCGACGCTGTACCGCACAGAGGAGCATCTATGCATAAGTTCAGGCAGGTCGCGATGACCTTCGCAGCGCTGGGGGCGCTGGTCCTAGCCACCGGTTGCGCCAGCACTGGCAGCAATGGTGGGGGATTTGCGGACGGGTCCGACGGAGCGGACAGCAGCGCCCTGGCCGGTAACGGCGGATCCACCTACGGCACCAGCAGTGGCGAGGGCATTTCCGGCGGCGCGGTCGATGGCAGCGGCACCGGCGGCCGGGGGCCGGCACCGCCGCGGGAGACCGTCATCTACTTCGACTACGACCGCAGTGACGTACGTGCCGAGTACGCCGAACTCCTCGCCCGCCACGCCCGCTACATCGTGGACAACGGCGTTGTCTCCGTGCGCTTGGAAGGGCACACGGACGAGCGCGGATCGCGTGAGTACAACATCGGCCTCGGCGAACGGCGTGCCCAGGCCGTGCGCCAGGCGCTCCTGTCCCTGCGCGTGCCGTCCACGCGCCTGGCCACCGTGAGCTTCGGTGAGGAGCGCCCCGCCGTGTTCGGCCAGGACGATGCCAGCTTCGCGGCGAACCGTCGTGTGGAGATCGTGTATGGCCGTTAGGACGAGCACGCGCACGGCAGCGCTGGTCGTCGCCAGCAGCGCGCTGATCGCGGCGGGTTGCGTCACCGTCCCGCCGGAGGACGATCCCGTGCTGCTGAAGATCGGCGAACTCGAGTCGCGCCTGAGCAGCCTCGAATCGCGCCTCGACAACGAAGGCATGGTGAGCATGGTCGGCGAGCTGCAGCGTCTGCAGGAGGAGGTTCGACTCCTTCGCGGCGATGTCGAAGTGACCCGCAACGATATGGCAACGCTGGAGCAGAACCAGCGCAACATGTTCGTGCAGATCGACGATCGCGTGAACGCCGTCGAATCGGCACCGTCGGTGCCGGGCGCCGCGCCGGCGCCCGTCGGTGATCCGGGCAACGCGCTGGCGACGCCCCTCAGTGACTCGGAGCTCTACGACAACGGCTTCGATCTCCTGAAGCGTCAGCAGTACGAGCAGGCCCGTGAGGTGTTTGCGGAGCTCGTGCGCAGCCAGCCCCAGAGCAACCTCGCCGGCGCCGCCCAGTACTGGTACGGCGAGACCTACTACGTGCGCCGCGACTTCGAGACGGCGCGCGACGCCTTCGCCCGCGTGTTGGCCGAGTACCCTCGCTCCAGCAAGGCGGCTGATGCGCAGCTGAAGCTCGGGTTCTGCCACTACGAACTGCAGCAGTGGAGCCAGGCCCGCGCCACCCTCGAAGAGGTGCTGGCCCGCTACGGCGGCAGCTCCGCCGCACGCCTCGCCGCCGATCGCCTCGATCGCATGCAGCAGGAAGGTCGGTAGGACAGCCTTGAGCGTCACCTCGCTCTCGCCGCGCTCAGCCGGAGAGTCGGCGCACGGCGCCGACCGCCTGCGGATCAGCGAGATCTTCCTGAGCCTGCAGGGCGAGGCGGACACGGCCGGCGCACCTACCACCTTCGTCAGGCTCACCGGCTGCCCCCTGCGCTGCGTCTATTGCGATACGGCCTACGCCTTCAACGGGGGCGAGGTGAAGACTCTCGATGAGATCCTCGCCCAGGTGGCTGCCAACGGCGTCGAGCACGTCTGCGTCACCGGCGGCGAACCCCTCGCGCAGCGATCCGTGCTCACCCTGATGGGCCGCCTGTGCGACGCGGGCCATCGCGTCTCCCTGGAGACCAGCGGTGCCATGGATATCGGTGAGGTCGACCCACGCGTGGTGCGCGTGGTGGACATCAAGACGCCCGCCTCCGGCGAGGTGCACCGAAACGTCGCTAGCAACCTAACGCTTCTGAACAGTAACGATCGGGTCAAGTTCGTGATCTGCGACCGGGCGGACTACGAGTGGAGTCGGCGTTTCATCGCCGAGCACGCGTTGGCCGAGCGTTGTCCGGTGTTCCTGTCGCCGAGCCACGAGGTGCTCGCGCCGCGCGACCTCGCCGATTGGATCGTCGCCGACCGCTTGCCCGTGCGCTTGCAAGTGCAACTGCACAAGTACCTCTGGGGCGACGTGCCTGGCGTATGAGCGACGCAGTGCAAAAGCCGCGTGCCGTGGTGTTGCTGTCGGGGGGCTTGGACTCCGCCACCGTGCTGGCCATCGCCCGCGAGGGTGGCTACGCCTGCCATGCCCTGAGCGTCGATTACGGGCAGCGCCACCGGGCCGAGCTGCAAGCGGCGGAGCGGGTGGCCACGGCCCTTGGCGCCGTCGCCCATCGCGTCGTGAAGGTAGACCTCGCGAGCCTCGGCGGCAGCGCCCTGACCGACGAGGCCATCGAGGTGCCCGATGCGGGCACCAGCCCGGAAGCGATCCCCGCCACCTACGTGCCGGCCCGCAACACGGTCATGCTATCGCTGGCCCTGGCCTACGCCGAGGTGATCGGCGCCACAGACATCTTTGCCGGCATGAATGCCGTGGACTATTCCGGCTATCCGGACTGTCGCCCCGAGTACGTCGAGCAGTTCCAGCGCCTCGCCAACCTGGCGACTAAGGCGGGCGTCAGCGGGGCCGCGATCCAGGTCAAGGCGCCCCTGATCCAGCTGTCGAAGGCGCAGATCATTCGCACCGGCGAAGTGCTCGGCGTGGACTACGCGATGACCGTCTCCTGCTACCAAGCCGACGAGGACGGCCGCGCTTGCGGTCGCTGCGATGCGTGCCAGCTGCGGCGCGAGGGGTTCGAGGCGGCCGGCATCGCCGACCCGACGCGCTACCGCTAGCGGGGCGTACCCGCCGTCACACGGTCAGCAGCAAGTCCGCGCCGCGCTCCAAGACCCAGTAGATGGCGATGCTGCCGATCGCCACCGCGCCCACACGGGCCAACCGTCGACCATCGTCGGGGGCGAGGGGCAGCCGGCGCAGGGCGAACTCCGCCAGTAACACCACCGCCAGCACGAGCACCTGGCCCGCTTCCACCCCGAGGTTGAAGGACAGGAGCGGGAGCACCAGTTCTCCGCCGTCGCCGAAGCCGATCTCGCGCAGCGCCGAGGCGAAGCCGAAGCCGTGCACGAAGCCGAACCCACCGGTGACGAGCCAAGGGAGCCTCTGCGTGATCGAGGATGGCGCTGAGGTGTCGTGGTCGAGGCCCTGACAGGCCTCGTAGGCGGCGAAGGCGACGGTCCAGGCGATCAGGATCTCGATGGCCGCCATGGGCGGTGTGAGCCATCCCAGGGTCGCCAGGGCGAGGGAGAGGCTGTGGCCTACGGTGAACGCGGTGATCAGCGCCAGGCGCAGGGTGGTGCGGCGGAAGATGAGCACGAGGGTGAGCAGGAACAGCAGGTGATCCGCGCCGTCCAGGATGTGGCTCAGGCCGGCCGAGAAGTAGCTTGAGGCGCTGTCCATCCAGCCTCGCGGGCTGTCCAGGCACCAGGTGTCGTTGCCGTAGGTGAGCAGGCGGCTTCGCGCACTGCCGCCACGCAGGCGCAGCTTCGCGATCGCCTGGGCGTTCGAGCTCGCAAAGCCCTGCACGCGGAGGCAGCCGCCGAGCAGCGATTCAGCGCCACAATCGAGGCGAAAGTAATCGGCGGTGCTGTCACCGATGAAGCGCGTGCGCTCGCAGTGCTCGGGGAGGTGAAGTCGCAGGGGCGCGATGCCCACGAACTCCGTGGCCTCCGCTGCGTCGTTCGGTGCCCAGCGCACCAGGAAGATGCCAGCGCCGACCTCGTCGATCTCTAGCTCCGCGGGGCGGAAGCCGTGGGCCTGGGCGTCGAGCGCCAGCGTCAGCAGGACGAGGCCTGCAACCCACCAACCGTGCCGAATGGGCCTATCGATTTTCATCGGCGAGTGCAGGGGGCGGTGCCTCGAGGGTGACCTCGTAGCGCGCGCGAAGACGGTCGCTGAAGGTCTGGAAGCTCGCCTGCTCACGCTCCCGTCGGTGCAGCACCCATACCTGCTCCAGCACCTCCTCCAGGGGCGCCTGGCGGGCGGGCGTCTTCTCCTCGATGAACACGAGGTGGTAGCCGAAGGCCGAAGCCACGGGTGGCGACCACTCGTTTACGGGAAGCAGGTCCAGGGCGGTGGCGAATTCCTGCCCCATCATGGCGGCGATGCGCGGCAGGCTGCGCACGGCCTCCGTGGGCGCCTGGTACCAGAGGTCTCCCTCGGCGCTGCCTGTGCGCTGCAGCGTTTGTCGCAAATCGCGGGCGCGCTCGAGGCTGGCCTCCCCATGCACGTCGCGATCGATGAAGATCTGGCGAAAGCCGATGGCGGGAGGTGTCAGAAAGCGTTCCTGGTACTTCTCGTAGGTGGCCTGCAGATCGGTCTCATCGCGATCCGTCTCGGCGTAGTTGCCGAAGAGCATGCGTACGCGCTCGACCAGGCGGCGGCGCACCACCACATCGTTGCGATGCATGTCCCACTCGATGGCTTGCTCGAAGAGAATGCGCTCGCGTACGTGGCGTTCGATAGACCCGGCGTGTTCCTGCTCCGTGGGGGCGCGACCGTTGGCGCGCTGAAACTGCGTGCGCAGCTCTGCCTGCTTGGCGTGGGTGATGAGCAGCTGCTTCGGCCGCTCCGCGTCCCCCGCCTCGGCCGCACGCTCGAGGGCCGTGGCGATCGCGAACAGCACGACACCGCCAAGGGCGAACAGGACGAAGGGGTCAGCCCAGAGGGGACGTGGGGGAGCGCCGTCTTTACTCACGGGCGCTCAGGGCGAGGACGCGACGGCAGCGGACACGCTCGGATCGAAGTAGATGGGCGAGGCCCAGGCGCGCTCCTGGATGTCCTTGTAGTACTCGTCATCGCAGCAGGCCGCGTAGGGGCCCTCGAGGTCTTCCGGGTTCTCACAACTCCACTGGTCGGCGACGACGTTGCACTGGCGTTTGGAGTAACGGGCCGTGGGCTCCTGCAGCACGCGAACGTAGTAATAGGCGGGGTGCAGGGGATCGAATTCCTCGTCCATCCACGCACGGCAGATCTGCCGGACCCCGTCGGGCGGCGAGGGGAGGACCACCACCGACTCCTCGACGTTGCCAGCGGCGTTGATTCGCGCGCGCACGATGTGCACGTCCCCTAGGCTGGCGCTCTCAGGGTCCGCGCCAGCCACGATGAGCAGTTGTGGGCGCGCTGTCGGTTCGGGCAGCGCTGGCAGGTAGCTGCCCATGGGCGTGACGTTGGCCAGTTCATCGCGTTGTAGCTGACGGCACAGGCCCTTGGGGTTGTCCTCCAGGGGCGGGCCGGAGCGCCAGTTGGCGGCCGTGCGCAGGGTGATGCGCGGGCCGCTGGTGGCGAAGGTCTCGCGTTGGCGAAAGGCGTCGAAGATATCGTCGCGCGTGTTGGTCTGCGCCCAAACGCCTGCGAGCCCGCCGGGGTTGAAGGTGACGTTGCTGGAGGACAAGCGCTTGGTGCGGGTGGAATCCAGCAAGCCGACGTGGCCCAGGAAGTTGCTCTCGGCGACGGCTCCCGGGGTGCTGTTGTGGGTGTCCGTGCCGGCGATGAAGCCGTAGGTAAAGGCGTTCACGCCCCCGGAGAGGAAGGCATCGCGCATGCCCCGGTTCAGGCCGCTGCGAATCATGCCCTGGGTGGCCGCGAGCGCCCATTCGTCGGGGGCGGGGACGTACGGTTCGAAGTCGCAGCCAGGGTCCTGTGGTGCGCTGCTCGGGGAGCACTCGCTGCTCTGCTTGTGCTGCAGGACTTCGATCAGCGGCTCCATCGCGAGGCGCGCCGACTCGGTCTCGTCTTCCGCGAGTTCGAAGGCGGTGCCGAGGCTGGCGTTGGTGGTGTGCGGGATGGCGAGCACGTCGCAACCGGGCAAGCCCGGATGTTCCGGATCGCCCTCGATCCCCAGGCATTCCTCGCGCAGGATGTCGCGGAAGCGCGAGGCCAGGAACACGTCATCGCGCGAGACGGGCAGCAGGTTGAGCTCCCCGGTTTCGGCGATGAGCGGTGCCGTGTCGCGGAACAGCGCGTTGCGGTGGTTGCGCGCGATGCGTCCGCTCTCCGCGTTGTTGCCCGTGTACTCGTAGCCCGCGAAGGTGGTGAAGGTGCACGGGGCGTACGCGTTGTCGGCCGCTTCCAGCGTTTCCCGCCAGGCGGAGGTGAGGTAGGCGTTGGTCACGTTGCAGAGCTGGCGGTCGCTCGGTTCCGAGGTGCACAGCTCGGCCAGGAAGATGCTGTCCAGGCGCTCGCGGGTGGCGCGGAAGGCGGCGCAGTTCTCCATCAAACGCATGCCCTGTTCGATCAGGCCGAGATCGATGAAGTCCTGCCCGATCGCGTCGGAAATGAACGTGTCCGGTTCGGCACCGGGGGAGATGCACAGGTTGGTCTCGCCGAGGAGGTCCGAATGATCGGTGACGGCGGCGAAGTCCAGGGGCGGACCGTCCAGCTGGAACTCTCGCGGCGCCTCGTCGGGGACCGCCGGCGACAACAGCACCAGTTCCCCGCGCGCCGCCCGGTAGGCGTCATCCGGACCGAGGGCGTTGTCGAAGATGTACGAGTCGAAGGACAGGCGGGTGTGCACGTGGACGTCGCCGAAGAAGGCTTCTCGTCCGGGTTCATCGAGCACGCACGGCCCGTCTTCCTGGGCGGACGCGGCGGCAGCAAATAGCGCCACCAGAGCTACCAGAACGCTTCTGGGGAGATCACCGAGTCTGCTAGGATCCATCCGTAACTCACTGATTATATTTTTCATTATTCGTATTTCGCGATCACGGAGGGCCCTCGCTTGGCCACACCTGTCACGGTCCGCTGTAGGGCACTGTACAAGACCTACGGCGTGAGGTCAGCGTCTCCCGTAGCCGTGCTCCGCGATGTGCGTTTTGCGGCGAGGGCAGGGGAGTTCGTCGTGCTCCTGGGGCGCAGCGGCTCGGGCAAGACCACCTTTCTGAACGTGCTCGGCGGACTCGAACCCCCGGACCGCGGGGAGGTGGAGCTGGCGGGGCATTCCCTGTGGGCGGGCAATGAACAGCAGCGCGCCCGCCTGCGTCGAGCGCAGCTGGGCTTCGTGTTCCAGTCCTTCAACCTGATTCCCACCTTGACCGTGGCGGAGAACCTCACCCTGCCCCTCGCCCTGAACGACGTGGCCGTCGGCGCACGGGAGCCGCAGGTGGTGTCGATGTTGGATCGTCTCGGGTTGGCCAACAAGGGTGCTCGCTACCCGTCCGAGCTCTCCGGCGGCGAACAGCAGCGGGTGGCGGTGGGGCGTGCGCTGATCCATACGCCCGCCCTGGTGATCGCGGATGAACCCACGGGCAATCTCGATCTCGAGACCGCCCGGCAGGTGCTGGACTTCTTGCAGGAGCTCGTGCGTGAGCGGGGCGTGGCCCTGGTCATGGCGACGCATAGCGCCGAGGTGATGGGCCGCGCGGACCGGGTGTGTCATCTGCAGGATCAGCAGATCGTCGAGGACGCACCCGCGTGAGTGCGCTGGCGCTGCAGCTACGCAGCTTCGCGCGTTCGGGGCTGCGCCAGCCGGTGTTCGGCTTGCTGGCGGTGCTGGGCGTGGCGCTCGGGGTGGCGGTGGTGACCGCCGTCGATCGCGCCATCGACGCCTCGCGGCGCAATCTGGAAGCCTCCGTGGATCTGCTCGCCGGGCCCTTTTCTCACCATGTGGTGGGTGGCGTGAGCGGGGTCGATGAGGCGGTGTACCGCACCCTGCGCGTGGAGCTCGGCGTCCGCCGGGCGATGCCCGTGGTGCAGGGGCCCGTGACCCTGTCTGCAGGCGCCGTACGCGCGCGCCTGGTCGGTATCGACCTGACGGCTGCGTTAGCTGCCGACAGCCTGGCACCGCCCTGGATGGGCGAGGTCGGCGACGGCGAGCTGCAGGGAGCGCCGCTGTTGCCGGGGGCGCGCAGCGTCGTGCTGGCGCAGTCCTTCGCGCAGCGCCTGGGGGTGACGGTGGGCGATCGCTTGCCGCTCACCGGCGATGGGTCACACGCACCCACGGTGGCCGCGGTGCTCGACGTGACCGCCGCTGGCGATGCGGCGTGGGAGGGGTTGCTGCTCAGCGATATCGCCACGGCGCAGGAGGTGCTCGGCCGCCAGGGGCAACTGACCCGTATCGATCTGTCACCGACGCCCGCCCAGTTGACCGCCCTCGAACAACTTGGGATGTTGCCACCGGGCACGGAACTGCTCACGGGTGAGCAGCGGGCGGCCAACGTGCTCGACCTCTCCCAATCCTTTCACCTGAACCTCACCGCGCTCTCCCTGCTCACGCTGCTGGTGGGCGCGATGCTGATCTTCAACACCGAGACCTTTCTGGTGGTGCGGCGCCGGCGCGAGTTCGCGATTCTGCGCACGATGGGCGTGACCTCGCGGGAGATCTTCGTCGCCGTGTTGCTGGAAGCGTGCGCCCTCGGCGTCATCGGCACGATCCTCGGCCTGGTCGCGGGAAGTGCCCTGGCCCAGTTGATGATGGGTCTCATGGGGCGCACGTCGGCGGACCTGTACGCGACGGTCAGCGCGTCCCTGCCGCCGATGGGCTTGGGGCAGCTTGCGCGCTTGAGCGCCTTGGGTGTCGGCGTCAGCCTGCTCGCGGCCGTTCTGCCCGCGCGCGAAGCCGTGCGGGGGGCCACCGTCGAGCACCTGCGCAACCACGACGTGATGCCACGCGAGGCCGAGGGCCTGTGGGGGCGTCTCGCCGTTGCGGGGCTCGCGGCGATCGCCTGCGGCTTGGTGCTGGTGCTGGTTACGCCGGGGCAGGTCACTGCCGCCTTCGTCGGTCTGTTCCTGCTGCTGCTCGGCTTCACAGCCCAGGCGCCGTGGCTGGCTCGGCGCCTGTTCGCGCGTCGCGCCGCTGCTGCCGCGGACCTCAGCTTGCAACGCCTTGCCGTGCGCAGCGTCGGGGCGCACCTGCACCGTTCCGCTCCCGCCCTCGCGGCCCTAATCGTGGCGTTGGGTACCAGCTTGGGTATCACCTTGATGATCGCGAGCTTCGAGCGCGCGGTGGTCAGCTGGCTCGATAGCGTCCTCGCCGCCGACTACTACGTGGCGGGTGAGCAGCCGCGGGTGATCACCCAGGCGGACGTGGCGTCTCTCGCCGCCAAGCCAGGCGTGGCCGATGTGAGCACCGTGCGCTGGAACACGGTGGAAACTGCCAGCGGCCACGATCGTATCGTGGCCTACTCCTTGAACGAGCGGGCCCGACGCGGCTTCATCCTGCTGGAAGGGGACCCGCAGCGCTTCTGGCCTCGCTTCGCGAGCGAACCGGTGGTGATGGTGACCCAGACGCTTGCTTACAAGCGAGGGCTGCGTGTGGGCGACAGCATTCCCTTGCGCACGGCGAACGGGGAGCGCCCCTTCGAGGTTGGGGCCGTGTACCGCGACTACGGCTCTGAGCACGGCACGATCGCGATGAGCGAGGCCACCTTCGTCGGCCACTTTCCCACGCGCGACACGGTGGAAGGCATCGGCGTCTACCTCGATCCAGCGGCGGATCGCGCGCAGAGCGACGCAGCGCTCACCGCCTGGGCCGAAGAACAGCAACGCACCCGCCCCGTGTTGCTGCGCTCGCGCGAGTCGCTGATCGCCCTATCTCTGGAGGTATTCGCGCGCACGTTCACCATTACCGAGGTGCTGCGCGTGCTCGCCGCCCTGGTCGCGTTTGCGGGGACTATCAACGCGCTGCTCGCCTTGCTGCTGGACCGCTATGCGCAGTTCGCCGTGCTGCGCGCGCTCGGCGTGACACCGAATGAAATCGCTCGCTCGCTGCTCACCGAGAGTGGGGCCCTCGGCGCCTTCGCGGGGGTGTGCGCGATTCCCGCGGGGCTGCTGATCGGACTGATGCTGATCTACGTGGTCAACGTGCGCTCCTTCGGGTGGACCATGGCGCCTCACTTCACCCTCACCCCGATGCTCGGCACCCTGGCCCTGGCGGTGGTTGCCGCCGTGTTGGCTGCGGCGTGGCCCGCCTGGCGCCTGCGCCAGCGCCTGCAGGCCAGCGACCTGACGCCGGGGCGCGCATGAGTAGGACCAGGTGGTGGTCGGCGCTTGCGGGTTGTGGGTTCGCCCTTTGCCTCGTCGCGTGTGCGCCCGGGGAGTCGCCGCGGGGGGGCGACGGTGGCCTCGCCCTCGACCGCGCCCTCGGTGCCCAGAGCGGCGATGAGGACTTCCTGAAGGTCACCGCGGCGCCCGATCTGCGCTTCCCTCGCGATCACGGCGCGCACCCCGAGTACCGCCAGGAGTGGTGGTACTTCACGGGCAACCTGGCCACGGCGCAGGGGCGGCGCTTCGGCTACCAGGCGACGATCTTCCGCTTCGCCCTCGGGGATGATGGCAGCAGCACGGGGGGAGACGAGGAGCCGTCCGCCTGGCGCACGGAGCAGCTGTACATGGC
The DNA here is from genome assembly GCA_039815145.1 of Pseudomonadota bacterium. NCBI lineage: Bacteria > Pseudomonadati > Pseudomonadota > Pseudomonadota bacterium. The sequence goes on along the minus strand of JBCBZW010000045.1, from coordinate 2,063 downwards.
CCACCTCGCCGTATCCGACATCGATGGCCGAACGTTTGCCGCGGCCGATCGCTTCGCGCGCGATGCCCTGGGCCTGGCGGGTGCGCAGACCGAGCCGTTGCGGGTCTGGGTGGAGGATTGGTCGATCGCCGGCGCGGCCGACGACGCGGCCTTTGCGGTAAACCTCCAGTTCCAGGACGAGTCGATGGGTATCGACCTGTCCCTGGTCGCCGAGCGGCCCATCGTGCGCCAAGGGGTGGACGGCTACAGCCGTAAGGGAGATGACCCCACCAACGCCTCCGCCTACTACTCCCTCACGCGCTTGCGTTCGACGGGCACTGTGCACGCTGGCGGCACCCGTCACGAGGTGACGGGCACGAGTTGGTTCGATCGCGAGTGGGGCACCAGCTTCCTGGCTCCCGGCGTGGCCGGCTGGGATTGGTTTTCCCTACAGCTCGACGATGGGCGAGACCTGATGTTCTACCGCCTGCGCACGGCGCAGGGCGCGTCGACGCGCTGGAGCGCGGGCACGCTCGCTGGCTACGATGAGGCAGGTCAGTGGCAGGTGAGGCGGCTCCAGGGCGACGACGTGGAGTTGACCCCGCGGACGCGTTGGCGCTCCGCCAACAGCGGGGTCGAGTACCCGGTAAGCTGGACCCTGCGCCTGCCTGCCGACGACTTGGCTCTCGAGGTCAGGGCGGCGCTCGAGGATCAGGAGCTGAACCTGGCGACGCGCTACTGGGAAGGCGCCGTGGACGTCACCGGGCGGCAGGGTGAGAAGACGATCAGCGGCCGAGGGTACTTGGAACTCGCCGGCTATTGACGCGGGAGAAAGACGGAACGATGCGACGGACAACGATGATCACCCTGGCGCTGGCCCTGGCCACGCCCCTGGCGGGCGCGCAAACGCCAGACGACACCTATGAAATTCCTGAGCAGACTCTCAGCACGGCGCGCGCCCTGGCCGAGAAGGCCTTGGACAGCGAGCTCGCACTCGAGGTGGTCACCTCCCTGACCACCCAGATCGGCCCCCGCCTGGCCGGGACCGATGCGGAGGCGCGTGCTCGGGAGTGGGGCGCTGACACCCTGCGTGCCCTGGGCTTTGCCAACGTGCGGGTGGAGGAATTCGCCCTGGACGTCTGGACCCGCGGGGACTCCGTGCACGAGGAGCTCAGCATCGTGAGCCCCTATCCGCAGCCCCTCTTCGCCAGTTCCCTCGGCGGCGGGGGTGCAACGCCGCCGGAGGGTCTCGAGGCGTCGATCACCTACTTCGATTCCTACGACGACTTCGTGCGCACCGAGCCGGCCGCCGTGAAGGGCCGCGCGGTGTACATCAACGATAGGATGACCGCCTCGCGCACCGGGGAGGGCTACGGCTGGGCCAACCGCAAGCGGCGCAGCGCCTGGCACGCCGCCGAGGACATGGGCGCGGCTGCCGTGCTGGTGCGTTCCGTGGGTACGGACAGCCATCGCTTCCCCCACACGGGCCTGGTGGGCCTGCCCGAGGGGCGCAAACCGAAGATTCCGGTGCTCGCCGTGTCGGCACCGGATGCGGACCAGCTCGAACGTATCCACGGGGAAGGCGCCGACATCGCTGTGCGCATCAAGACCCCGGCCGGTTGGCGGGGCGAGGGCGTCTCCGGCAATGTCATCGGCGAGATCGTCGGGCGCGAGAAGCCGGAAGAGATCGTGGTCATCGGCGGTCACCTGGACAGCTGGGACCTCGGCACCGGCGCCCTCGACGACGGCGCTGGGGTGGCGATCACCGTGGCAGCGGCCCGCCTGATCAGCGAGCTCCCCCAAGCCCCGAAGCGCACGATTCGCGTGGTGATGTTCGGCGCGGAGGAGGTGGGCATCCTGGGCGCGCGCGCCTACGCGTCCGCCCGCCAACTGGACGGTACCTTACAAAACCATGTGCTGGGCTCTGAGTCGGACTTCGGTGCGCGCAAGGTGTGGCGCCTGCGCTCGGACGTGGGGCCGGACGCCCTGCCGGCAGTGGCGGCGATGGGCCGGGAGCTGTCGCGCCTCGGGGTGATTCCGGGCGACAACGACGGCAACGGCGGTCCCGACATGATCCCGCTGCG
>JBCBZW010000044.1 GCA_039815145.1 Pseudomonadota bacterium | reverse complement strand
CGCGATCCGCTGGCTGGCCGTTCTTCGTCGGGATGTCGTCCCAGATCAACACACGACGGTTCTCGGCGTCGGCGACGAAGAGTTTGCCGTCGGCGGCGCTCACGCCGTACGGCCAGTAGAGCGTATCCGCGCTCGGCGCGTCCGCACCGCGGTTAGGTAGGTCTTCGTCGAAGTTCGCCTGGCCGAGCACCACGTCCGGTGCCACGTGCGAGTCGGTGGGCGCGCGATGCCAGAGCAGCACGCGGTGGTTCCAGGCGTCCGCCACCGCCATGCCGTGCTCGCCAAAGCGGCACACCCCGGTGGGGACGTTCAAGGTGGTCGGGCCGCAGGGGCCCTTGGCGTTGCGGCCTTCGCGAGAGAAGTCCGGCTGGCCGATCACCCAGTCGGCCGGCGCGCCTTCATCCGCGGGGATCTGGCGCCACCCGAGCAAGCGATGGTGACCGGTGTCCGACACCCACAGGGGCCCGTCGGCGCCGAGCAGGGCGGCGCCGCGCGGACCGAAGCAGGTCGCACGATCGGGGCTAACGCCGCTGGTCACAATGCCGGGCTCCGCCGCGCCGCCCACGATGGCGATCGGCGTCGGCGTGAACAGGGCCTGGTGCGGGACCTGGCGGGCCGCGTCCACGCGCAGCGTGGGATCGGGGGCCACCCGCATATGCACTTGTCGGGCGCTCATGAGAACTTCACCTGCACGCGGTCGCCGAGCACGCGCACGGCGTGGGTTTGCAATTGCACTTCCTTCGCGGTGAGGCATTCACCGCTCTCCAGGGAGTACTCGAAGGCGTGGTGGGGGCAGACGAGTACGCCGTTGCGCACCTCACCCATGTCCATCGGCATGCCTAAGTGGGCGCACGCGTTCTCGTAGCAGACAACGCGGCTGCCGAAGCGGCTGAGGATGAGCGAGTGGCCTTCGCGCTCCTTGATCAGGATCTCGCCCTCGCGCAGCTCATCGGCCTTGGCGGCATCGGTCCACCCGGCGTCGCTGGCGCGCGCGAAGGGGCTGACGAAGCTGACTACGTGCTCACCGCCACTGCTGCTGGCGCTCGTTCCGCCCTTGGCTTTGCGTACCTCGGTGATCTCGGGGCAGTGTTCGCGAATCGCCTTCTCGACGCCTTCACTCAGGGTGAGCCCGGCTGCCGGACAGCCATCGCAGGCGCCGACCAGGCGTACGGTCACGGCATTCGGTGGCTCGATCGCCACCAGTTCCACGTCCCCGCCGTGGGTCGCCAGCTGCGGTCTCACCGTTTCCAAGGCCGCTTCGATGCGCTCCTCCAGGGAGGCTTTGACCAGTCCATGGTGGCGCAGGACGGTGTACACCACGTCATCGCTGAGCGAGCCCTTGAGCGCACCTAGGGCAGCAGGCTCCTGCTTCACCTGCTGGATCAGGCGCCGGAACGCCTCCCGGTTGAGGGCGTCGATCGCCGTGCGCAGGGCGCCCACGGTCATGCGTTGCTGCTCATCCCAGCCCGCGACCAGCCCCTCGAGTGCGTCGATTTCGTGCAGCAGCGAATCGAGGTCGTTCGCCGGGGGGCTCAGTTGCTCTGGAGATGCGCTCACAGCACTCACGCGTACTTGAGGTTACGGAACAGCCACGGCTGCAGCAGACCGCCGGTGAAGCCGCTCGCCGCCGCAGCGATGGGAAGCGATAGGCCGGCGAGCTTCAGCGCCACGCACAGCGCTGCGACCACCAAGGCACCGATCACCACCTGGCGGATGACCTTGTCCAGATCCTTGAACAGCTTCCCGCGCAGGAAGAGGGTGACGGAGTTCAAAAACATGTCGAACATGGCGAGGCGCTCCTACAGGAAGGTCAACACGATGAGCGCCACGGCGATGCCGGGCAGGGCGGCCAGGGGGCCGTAGAAGGCGCCCATCATGGCGGCGAGGTCATTGCCGATGTGCTTGCCACCGACGGCGACGCCGCCCACCACGCCGCCCGCGACACCGGCGACGAAGGCGAGGAGGATTGCGAGCAATAACGTTGCTACTTCCATCTATCTACTCTCCAAACAACAGTCAGATTCGGGCCTTGCCGAAGCTCTCAGCATCGGCAGGGGGCGCGGATGGGTCGGCGTCGTCGCCGAAGAGTTCGCTGAGCGCCTCATCGAGCATCGCCGCGCGTGCGCCTTCGCCGTTCGCCTGGAACAAGCTGCGTGCTTCCAGGAGCAGCGATCGCGCCTCGTGCAGGCGTTGGGCGTTGCCGCCCTCAGGGTGCTCGGGGTCGTCGGGCAGGTTGGCCAGGCAGTTGGCCTTGTTGGCGATCGTGTTGGCGTATTCGACCGGCGTCTCGCGCGGCGTGCGCACCTTCAGGGCCTCGTCGTAGGCCTCGAGGGCGCGGAGGTTGTTCTCCACCGCGTGGCTGCTGGTCACGTACTGCAGGGCGTTGCCCAGGTTGTTCTGCAGCATCGCGTATTCGGTCGGATTGTCGATCAGGGTGACCACCTGCAGGGCGTCTTCGAAGCACTGCACCGCCAGCGCTTCGCGCATGCGCGATTTCTCATCGGTCATCGGGATCGATAGGTAGGCGGTGGCGAGGTTGTTGTGGAGGATCGCGTACTCCGTGGCGTAGGCCTCGCCGCGGAAGAAGCGGGCCGCGCGCTGGTAGGCGGCGATGGCGTCGGTGATCTTGGCCCGTCCCACGGCAGCCAGGGACTGCAACACGAGCCCCAGGTTCATCTGGGCTTCCGCGGTCTCCTCCGGGAGGCCGATCTCGCTGAAGGTCATGAGCGCGGCCTGCAGATCGTCCTGTGCTGCCTCCAGGTATTGCGGGCCGTCGTGGGGGATCGCCTGGCGCGCGGTGGCGCGGCGGGCCTGGATACGCGCGGCCAGGAGGGGCTCGCCCTCGGGGCACTTCTCCAGCGCCCGGTCGTAGAGGGACACCGCATCGTGCAGCTGCTTCGGCGTCTTCGGCCGCTGCTGCAGGCCCATCGCGATCTCGATCAGCATGTCGATCTGATCGGGCAGTGGGAGGTCGGGCGCCTCGACGGCGGCCAGGGCCTGGCGATATTCGATATCGGCGATGGATTCGGGGGTAGCCAAGGTCGTGTCACTCGCTTCATGGAAATCGGATGAAGCGAAATTATCGCCGGCTAAACTGAATTGCAATATGATAACTTAGTATGCATCTATGATTGATTCAGTGCAGTAGAGCTTTCTTTGATGTAAGGGAACTTTGCAGCTAGAGTGGTTGCTATGCAGGATGGACAGTCAATTATTGCCCTGGGCGGTTTCGCTGGCGATGAGTCGGCAGCCCTCGCCGACTACCTCGAAGATCACTACCGGGTGTTGGAGGTGGGGAGCGCGGAGGAGGCGATCGAGGAGAGCGAGCGCCAATCGATCGATATCTTCCTCTGCCAGCAGAGTCGCCCTCGCTTCGACGCCTTGCGACTCTTTCAGCACCTTCGGGTGGCCCACCCGAAGACGATCCGAATCATCGGCGGCAGCCTCTCGGGCACGGAGATCGACACGGCCCTGAGCGGCGCTGCGGTCTATCAGTTTTTCCCGCCCTCGTGGCAGCCGGAGCAAATGGAGCTCATGGTGCGTCGGGCGCTCGAGAACCGAGAACTCGCCCATCGCCATCGCCACCTGAACCGGCGGCTGAAGATCGCCGAGGACCTGGTGCGTGGGAAGGGGAATGCGCCCGCACAAGAGTCGACCGGCGGCTATCACTTCGATGAGCTGGTGTACTCGAGCGAAGCGATGGCGAACGTGTGCAACGATGCGCGCAAGGCGGCGCGGACAGATCTCCCCGTACTCATCCATGGCGAGACGGGCACGGGCAAGGAATTGATGGCCCGGGCCATTCACTTCCACAGTCCGCGCAAGCGCCAGCCGCTGATGATTCAGAACTGCGGCGGATTGCCCGATGATCTCCTGCAGTCGGAACTCTTCGGCCACACGCGCGGAGCGTACACGGGGGCGGTCACCGATCGCCTCGGGCTGTTCCCGGCGGCGGACGGCGGCACCGTGTTCCTCGATGAAATCTCCGAGGTCTCACCTGCCTTCCAGGTGGCATTGTTGCGGTTCCTGCAGGAGGGCGAAGTGAAGCCCCTCGGCAGCGATCGCACGATTCGTTGCAACGTGCGCATCATCGCGGCGTGCAATCGCAACCTCGAGCAGATGGTCGAGGCCAAGGAGTTTCGGCGCGATCTGTACTACCGCCTGAACGGCTTCAAGCTGGAGATTCCGCCGCTGCGCAAGCGCACGGAAGAGATCAAGGTGCTCGCCGAATACCTCGCGCACCGTTACAGCGAGTCCATTCGTCACGGCGTGCTCGGCATCAGTCCCGAGGTGCTGGAGAAGTTTCAGCTCTACAACTGGCCCGGCAACGTGCGCGAGCTGGATAACGAGATCAAGCGCATGGTAGCGATGTCCGACAGCGGCTCCTACCTAACCGCCGACAAGCTTGCTCCCCACATCGCTTCGCTAGTCCAGCAGAGCGCTACGGATGGTGTGGACTGGTCTATCGAGGGCGAGACGCTGAAGGAGAAGGTGGAGTTTCTCGAAGCGCGCCTGGTGGAGGAGGCCTTGCGTCGAAACCGCTGGAACCAATCCCGCTCGGCGGTGGAACTCGGCCTCTCGCGCGTCGGCCTCGCCAACAAGATCAAGCGCTACGGCCTGGACCATCAGGGAGTAAGCGATTGAGCGACGGCAAGGACGATAAGCTGCCGAAAGACGAGGATGTGCTGGCCTTTCCCCACAGTCGCAGTCGCCCGCCAGGATCCACCGGCACCTTCAAAGATCTCGGCGTCTCCAAAGCCGCCCAAGCCACGGGCAAGGTGCAACCCAATCTCAAAGGTCATTGGTGCAGTCGCTGCAAAGGCATCTGGTGGGGCTACGTCGGCGAGTGCGAGTGCCCGGCCTGTGGCAATCGAAACGGTTAGGTGGTTTTGGGCCTTCGCGGCGGGACTGCCAAGCTCCTTTGCACACGCGGCGTAAACTTGCTTTGCAATCGTTGCCCATATGCTGCGTCGCGCCAACTCATTCCTCGCCTAACGCATTGATCAGTATCGGATTTAAACCGATTCGTGAAACTGGCACAGGGTTTGCTTTTACCAAGTCCAGACGCCTCATGGGCCAGCCCATGCGGGTGCGATCGATAACGAGCTGACTCTTTCGGGGGACCTTACATGGCAAACCTGCTGTGGCTACAAGGCGGGGCGTGTTCCGGCAACACGATGTCCTTCCTCAACGCCGAGGAACCAAGCGCCTGCGACTTGGTAACGGACTTCGGTATCAACGTGCTCTGGCACCCGTCCCTGGGGATGGAACTGGGCGACAACCTGCAGCAAATGCTGCGCGACTGCATCTCCGGCAAGATCAAGCTGGACATCTTCGTGTTCGAGGGCTCGGTGGTGCAGGCGCCGGACGGTACCGGTGAGTGGAACCGCTTTGCGGGGCGAGCGATGAAGGACTGGGTGCAGGAGCTCTCCGACGTGTCGGACTTCGTCGTTGCCCTCGGCGATTGCGCCACCTGGGGCGGCATTCCGGCGACGGCCCCCAACCCCTCCGAGTCAGTGGGGTTGCAGTTCTTGAAGCGGGATCACGGGGGATTCCTCGGCAAGGGCTTCAAGAGCAAGGCGGGCTTGCCGGTGATCAATATCCCAGGCTGCCCGGCCCACCCGGATTGGGTCACGCAGATCCTGGTCGGCGTGGCCACGGGCCATGCGGGCGATGTCGCGCTGGATGAGTTTCAGCGACCGAAGACGTTCTTCCAGAGCTTCACCCAGACCGGCTGTACGCGAAACATGCACTTCGCTTACAAGGTCTCGGCCACCGAGTTCGGTCAACGAAAAGGTTGCTTGTTCTACGACCTTGGCTGTCGCGGGCCGATGACCCACTCACCTTGCAACCGCATCCTCTGGAACCGCCAGTCCTCCAAGACCCGAGCGGGGATGCCTTGCATGGGCTGTACGGAGCCGGAGTTCCCGTTCTTCGACCTGGCGCCAGGCACCGTGTTCAAGACGCAAACGGTGATGGGCGTGCCCAAGGATCTTCCCGAGGGCGTCGACAAGAAGGGCTATATCAAGCTCACGGGTGCGGCGAAAACCGCGGCCCCGCAGTGGGCAGAAGAAGACATGTTCGTGGTCTAAGGACGAGAGGGAATTCACTATGACTGGTGCTGTACAAACACTGGATATCTCGCCGGTAGGCCGCGTCGAAGGGGATCTGGACGTTCGCGTCGACATTCAAGACGGTGTCGTGACCAACGCCTGGACCTCGGCGGAGTTGTTCCGCGGTTTCGAGATCATTCTGCGCGATAAGGATCCGCAGGCGGGCCTGGTGGTGACGCCGCGCGCCTGTGGCATCTGCGGCGCGTCGCATCTCACCTGCGCCGCCTGGGCGCTAGACACGGCGTGGCAAACGGAGGTGCCGCGCAACGCGATCATCGCCCGCAACCTGGGGCAGTTGGCAGAGAGCCTGCAAAGCTTGCCACGCCACCACTACGGGTTGTTCATGATCGACATGTGCAACAAGAACTACCGCAACTCCCCGTTCTACGAGGAGGCGGTGAAACGCTGGGCACCGTTCACGGGCACGCACTACGAGCACGGGGTCACCATCTCCGGCCGTCCGGTGGAAATCTACGCCCTGTTCGGCGGCCAATGGCCCCATTCGAGCTACATGGTGCCCGGTGGCGTGATGTGCTCGCCGACCCTGTCGGACATCACCCGCTCCTGGTCCATCCTCGAGCACTTCCGCACCAACTGGATCGAGCCCATGTGGCTCGGCTGCTCCATGGAGCGCTACGAGGAGATCGAGACCTACGACGACTTCATGGCCTGGCTCAACGAGAAGCCGGAGCACGCCAACTCCGACCTCGGCCTGATGTGGCGCATGGGCATGGACGTCGGCCTCGACAAGTACGGCGCGGGCCTCGAGAAGTTCGTCTCTTGGGGCTACCTGCCGGATGAGGATCGCTACCAACGCCCGACGATCGACAGCCGCAATGGTGCGATGATGATGCCGAGCGGTGTGTACGACGCGAGCACGGGTACGCACAAACTCATGGAGCAGGGCTTTGCCCGAGAGGACACGAGCCACGCTTGGTATGACGAGCCGGGCGGCCCCGTGCATCCGTACGATCGCACCACGCAGCCGGTAGCCAAGAACGACGGTGACTTCGACGGCAAGTACTCCTGGTCCACGGCTGTGCTGCACGCCGACAACGGGCACTTGGAGGCAGGGCCCTTGGCCCGTGAGATGGTCTACGGCGGCAGCCACATGGAGGGTTGGCAGCACCGCGACGGCCTGGTGCTCGACATGCATCGCAAGATGGGCGGCTCGAACGTGCTGCTGCGTCACTTTGCACGCATGCACGAGTTCAAGTACATCTACCGTCACATCGAGCGCTGCCTTCGCAACTTCCGCCTGGACGAGCCCTTCTACGTGAAGCCGAAGGAACAAGACGGGCGCGGTTGGGGCGCGACGGAGGCGATTCGAGGTGCCTTGTGTCATTGGATCGACGTCAAGGACGGCAAGATCCAGAACTACCAGATCATCTCGCCAACTACCTGGAACGTCGGTCCGCGCTCGGACGAGCAGGAGCGAGGACCCATCGAGGAGGCCCTCGTCGGCACGCCCATCGCGGATCCCGCGGATCCCGTCGAGGTGGGTCACGTGGCACGTTCCTACGACTCCTGTCTGGTCTGCACCGTGCACGCGCACGACGCCAAGACGGGCAAAGAACTGGCTCGCTTCAAGACCGCTTGATGAGTACCGCCGGGAAGGGGGTAGCGCGCCCAGCGCTACCCCCTTCGTTTGCGGTCGTACAGACCAACCGACGCGCTGGGGAGCGGGGTTTTGAGCAAGGAAGACGATGACGCGCTGCGCGAGCAGATCGGGAAGATGATGGAGGACGGTCTGAAGACGCAGACCGAACCCTTTCCAGAAGATCACGTGCAGTTCGAGGCCGTGCTCAAGGAGCTGCGAGAGCTTCCCGAAGACGATCTGGAGGGCAAGCTCGTGGTGTCGGGCTTCGTGGATCATCCCTACGGAGAGGACGATCAACGCTGCCTCGAGTGCATGTATTACCTCGTCCACCGCAAGTGGTGCGACCTGCCCGAGCTGGCCGTGCCCGTGGAGCCCGAGTGGTGGTGTCGACTCTGGCGGATTTGAGCGCCCGATGAGCGGCGAACCATCCGCACAGCAGGATGCACGCCTTCGCTTGGTGCTCAAGCGCCTGCTCGAGGGTGGGCTCATCACCGAGATCGAGCCGCGCGCCTACACCCACGAGCAGGTGATGGAGGTGGTGGCCCGCCTGGCCCACGTCCCGACCGAAGATCACGTTGCCAAGCTGGTGGTGGGTGGCTTCACGTCGGTGCCGTACGGGGAGGGCGAAGATGAGCAGGCCTGCGATACCTGCATGTACTATCAGGTGCATCGTGGGTTTTGTGAGCTCCCGGAGCTGATGCTGCCGGTGGGGCCTAAGTGGTCCTGTCGCCTCTGGCGCATCTGACGGGGCAGGAGGAGGGCAGGGATGCTGACGATCATCGGATGCGGCAACACCAACCGTTGCGACGATGCGGCAGGTGTGTTGGTGGCCCAACGTCTCCGGGAGCGGCTCGACGCGAACCCCGTGGCCGGCGTGCGCGTGTTTGACGCCGGGACCTCCGGCATCGACACGATGTTCCAAGCCCGCGGCAGCACGGCGTTGATCATCGTCGACGCCAACCTCAGTGAGTCGCCGCCGGGCACCGTCTTCGAAGTGCCCGGGGAAGAGCTCGAGAACGTGCACCAGGGCAGCTTCAGCTTGCACGATTTTCGCTGGGACCATGCCTTGTACGCGGGGCGCAAGATCTTTCGCGAGGACTTTCCCGACGACGTGAGCGTGTTTCTCATCGAAGCGCAGTGCGTAGATCTTGGCCTCGACGTTTCCGAGCCCGTCGCCACGGCCATCGAGAAGGTGGTCGAGCTGATCTGGCAACGCCTGGCGTCGACCGAGCACGCAACGGTGGCGGCCGATGCCTGAGGCCCAAGGGGAAGCTTATCTGCAGGGCGGTAACATCTACCTCAGTGCCGAGGTCTACTCGCGTTACCTAGCGGGGCTATCAGCTGTTGCTCTGCTGGAGCGCGACGGTGAGCTCGTGCTCCTGCCAGTGCGCCAGGAGGGCGCCGGGGGTTCGATGATCAAGGTGGTCAACAAGCGCGGAGATCGCGTGATTCCCGCGCGCGAGTACCTGGCCAGCTGCGGGATTCCTGAGGACGCGCGCGTGCTCAAGCGTTGTCGATGGGACGACGAGCTCGCCGCCCTGCGACTCCTAGAAGCGAGGCAGGCGCCCGCCTAAGCCCGCCTGGCACGTGGCTGCTAGGGCGAATGCTCCTCCGCGGGCGCCAGCGGCCGTACGAAGGTAAAGGCGCCGCGCAACGACCCCGGCGTAAAGCCGGTCGCCGCATCGGCCGGGTAAAGCGCTGCGATCGCCTCACGCACCGGATCATCGATGCTCTCCCCATGGCAGGTCAGGCACACGCCGCCGGTGGTGATGGCGCGCATGTAGTGCACGTAGGGCAAGCCGCCGTCCTCCACGATGGCGATGTGCTCCATCGCCGAAAGATGCTCCCCCGCCGCCGCTCGGCGTTGAAAGTCGAGCAACACGGCGCGCTCGCGCAGGGTCGGTGCGTTGCGCGGGTTGCGCACGCGCAGGGCCGTGCGCGCCACGGACCACCCGTGCTGTTCCGTCAGCTCGTTGGCCTTGGCGGGGGCGACGAGGCGGCAGTTGGCCACGGCGTTCTGCGGCTCGCTCGCGGAGAGGGCGGCTTGCAACTCGCCCTGCAGGCGACTGGAGAAGCTCTTCGCCAGCCGTCGCGCTTCCTCGAGGTAGGGCGCCGTCGCATCGACAGGTGGGGGCGTCTCAGCGTTGCCTGCTGTGGCGCCAGCCAGGATGAGCAAGCTGGCGATGACAGCACCGACGGCATGCAGTGATGGTGTCCTGGCGTCGGGCGCCTCGATTGCCTGGGTAAATCTGCGGTCGATCACGGGCTATCCTGCTGCGGTTTGGCGGCGCCTGAGCATGCCCGTGCGGGCGCCGTGCGACAAGATCGTGGATACCCCTACGATCGGGGCAGCTGTCGCCCTCATCGGAACCGGGCGAACGCGTCGTTGTCCTAGACATCCAGGGTGAAAGCAACCGGGGGAACAAGATGCCGCTAGCAACCCACGGGCGAGTATTCGGACGATCCGTCTGGTGCGCCGCCGCACTCATCGCTGTCGCCGCGGGGCCGGCTCCTGCGCAGGGGGACGCCAAGGGGCAAGCCCTCGCCCTGGAGATGCCAGCGCTGGTCGCCAAGCTGCAGGCCCCGGCTCTGCGCGCCGCGCGTGAGCGCGCGGAATCGCTCGCCATCGACGAGGCCTTCGACCCTGCCCAGATGGAAGCTCTGCTGTCGGACCCGCAGTTCGATGGCGTTGGGCGCGACCACTTGCGCCTGGCACTGGTTCGCGCCGCACGCAAGCTGCAGACGCCGCCCTCGGCCTTGGAAGCCTACGTCGCCAAGCTGCAGGCGCACGAAGACGAGGTGCTCACCGTGCACCAGGAGGGGCCCCTCGCGATTCCCTACTTCGCCATTGCCAACGCGGCCGAGGGCACCCTCTCCCTGTGGGAGCGTCGTCGCACCGCGAAGGCGCTGGCGGGTACCTTCGCCCAGGGCGAGATACCGAACTTCCAGGCCTACTTCGGCGAGGGTGCCGAAGATCGAAGCGCCACGGCCCAGCGCCTGGGCGCGATGGACGCCCTGGCCGCGATGCCGTCGGCCCAGTTGAGGGCGGTGGGTGCCTCGTGGCTTAAGCGTGCAGATAGGTCGACGGCAAGCGAGGCGCCCCTCGCGCTCATCGCCCGTAAGACGGCGGACGTCAGCCTGTTCCGAGAACTGTTGTCCGTCGGGCGCACCCACGAGACCCTGGCCTTGGTCGGCGCCGTGAGCACGACGCTCTCGCCCGAAGACGCCTTCACCGCCCTCGCCGATGCCCACGGTAACCCTCGCTTCTCCTCGGCCGCCCTCTACGCTTTGGGCGATCTGGTGGATCGCACGCCCGGCGTACGCGACTACCTGCTGCAGGCCCTGGCGGATCCCACGAGCGGGGGCAGTGCCGCCGCGGTCATCGCTGCCAGCGGTGATCGCTTGCTGTTGGACCAGGTGGCAGCGCGCCTGGCCCAGGACGAGGCGCAGGACGATCGCCATCGCGCCCGCCTGGCCCTAACACTACGCTTAGCCGGTACCACCGCCGCGCGGCAGCAGCTGCGCGCCGCATTGGCGCAGGGGGTGATCACACCGCCCCACCTGGCCGAGGAGGTGCGCGCATGGCTGGGCGAATGAGTAGAACGGCGCACATCGCGTCCGCGGCGATCCTCGGTGCCCTGGCCATGGGCAGTGCCTCCGCGCAGATCCTCGAGTTCACCGAGTCGACCAATTCCGACACGCAGATCGCGGTCGGCTACCCGATCCCCATCCCGGTGGAGTCTCAGCTGCCGGTGGATGGTTTCCGCTCCTTCGCGAGCCTCTTCGCCCGCCACCAGGACCTGGCCCTCTCGAGCGCCCACGTCCGTTCGGTAATTGTGGGGCAGACCTTCAACGGTCGCGACATCACCGCTTACGTCATCGGCGACGACGACACGACGATGGCCTTCAGCGATCTCACCGAACCCGCCGTGCTCATGAACGGCACGATCCACGCCCGCGAGTGGGCCAGCCCCGAGGTGGTCACCGCTCTGTTCGAGGCCTTGGTGGCCCAGGAGGACGATGGCGCCATCGTCCAGTACATCCTCGAGAACGTGAACTTCGTGCTGCTGCCGATGCTGAACATCGACGGCTACCTGCAAACCCAGCGCTTCCCCACCCAGTTCACGCCCACGCCGGACGACGAGCAGACCGGTGCCAGCAACCAGTTCAGTCAGCCGCGCGACGGGCGCATGCGGCGCAAGAACATGCGCGAGGTGGACGAGTCCCTCGACACCGACGACGATCGACTCCTCGGCATCGACCTCAACCGCAACAACGACGCCTTCTTCACCGCGCCCTTCGGCGGCAACTCCACGGACCCCACCAGTTTGGTGTTCCGCGGTGAGTTCGCCGCATCGGAACCGGAGATCCAAGCGCTTCTCGCCGCGGCGGATCTGGCCCCCGTCGATCGCCTGCGCCTCTACATCGATGCGCACAGCTTCAGCCGCGTCTACTTCGTGCCGGCCACCAACAACAACCGACGCAACAACCTAACCACTGCGTTGGCCGTGCGCATGGGCGAGGCGACGACCACCTTCGGCCAGCCGCGCTACGAGCCGGTGGTGGGTACGCCAGGGCAGGACATCAGCACCACCGCCACCTTCTTCGCCTTCGAGTACGAAGTGCCCGCCTGGACGCTGGAGATCGAACCACCCTGTGGTTTCCCGGGCCTACCTTGCGGCGGTGCTAACTACGCGGGTGGAATCGGCGTCAACGGTGACGGCTTCATCCTGCCCAACACGGAGGTGGCGCGGGCGCGCGAGGAGAACACCCTGGCGCACATCCTCGGCCTCTACCACCAGGCGGGCCCGCCGACCGTGCGACGCGTGGTGCTGCAGGAAGAGGCGTCGGGGAACACCCTGCTCGACGCCGCTTGGGCACCCACCGGTGACGGCGCGACCCGCACCCTGAACGGCGCGAACAGCGAGCTCACGCTCAGCGAGGGCACGGCGTACCGCCTCTGGATCGGTTTCGACAAACCCATGCGTTACCGCGACGAGGGCGGTGCCGTCGTCGACTACCCCGGCCAAGCCGCGGCCGGTGCCGAGCCCATCGCCACCCTGCGCGGGGTGAACATCGACGGCGCTGCCTTCAATTTCGACGTGCCCTTCACTCTGGATGATTGGTTGGACACACCGGGCGATGCGCCGAGCGGCTACACGCGCTATCGGGACGATGCGATCGCGGCCAGCTTCACCTTGCCGTCGAGCCTTCAGATCAGTACCGAGGAAACGGATGTGACGCTGGTGCTGAACGTACGTGACTTCGCGGAACAGTTGCTGGACGCCGATCCGTCGACTATCGCCGACTTCGCCGACGGCGTCTGGGTGGGCTACGAGCGCACCGGGGGCTTCGAGGGGGATGCAGGCGGTGAGGACGAGACCTTGAGCTTCAAGGTGGTGGGGACGGCGACCGAGCCTTCGCCGGCGCCGAGTAGCGGGGGTGGCGGTGCGCTCGGCGGTGTGGCGCTCCTCGGCTTGGCCCTGTGTTTGCTGACCGGTCGGCGACGCTTGCTGACGGTGGCAGTACGCAGCTCTAGTTGAAAATCAATCGCATTTGCGGGTAGCGTTGTGGCCCTCATTGATCTGTGGAGCTGCCGCCTTGCGAACTCGACCCTCCGTTGTCGCCATCCTTTGCGCCCTCATGACCGTCGGCCTCACCGCGTGCACCCCGCCGGCACCGGTGCAACACGTCGCGGACGGTGGCGTGCTCGACCCCAATCTCATCGACGCCGGTGAGCTTCAGCAGCTGCCGAACGTGGACGAGGCGGTGGCGCAGGCGATCGTCGCGGCCCGACCGGTGCTCTCCGCCGGCGCCTTCGACGCTGTCCTCGCGCCCATGCTGAGCGAGGAGCAACGCACGGAGCTCTACGCGCGCGCCTTCCGGGCGATCGACCTCAACAGCGCCAGCCGCGAGGAGATCATGCTCATTCCCGGCATGAGCGAGCGCATGGCCCACGAGTTCGAGGAATACCGCCCGTACACGAGCATGGAGCAGTTCCGGCGCGAGATCGGCAAGTATGTCGATACCACGGAGGTGGCTCGCCTCGCCCAGTACGTGCACATCCCCGTGCCCCTGAACGCGGGCACCAAGGCCCAGCTGCTGCGCGTCCCCGGGATGAGCGAGCGCATGGTGCACGAGGTCGAGGAGTACCGCCCCTACGCGTCCATCGAGCAGTTCCGCAAGGAGATCGGTAAGTACGTGGACGAGCAGGAGCTTGCGCGCCTGGAGAGCTACGTCGTCCTCGATCCCGTCCAGGAGTAGGCGGTGCCTTGAGCGGGCGAGGGCCTGAAGGCGCCGCAGCGTATTCGTTCGCGCTGACCAAGGCGATCCTCTGGGTCGCCTTGAGCCTGCCTGCCCTGTGGTGGACCGGCCAGTACCTCACCGGCCGCCACGTCTACGGCGAGTACATTCACCACACGGGCTTGCTGGCGCTTCAGCTCGTCATCGTGGCGCTCGCCATCACCCCCGTGTGTCGCTGGTTGCCCAGCGGACGTCTTCGATCGGGGCTATTGCGCCATCGCCGGGCGGTCGGGGTTGCCAGCTTCGCCTACCTCACGTTGCACGCCGTGGCCTATCTGTGGCGCCAGCCGTGGTCGCGGGTGCTGGCCGAGGGGCTGACGCCAGCCTATCTCACCGCTTGGGTGGGCCTCCTGATCATGGCGTTGCTCGCCGCCACCAGTAACAACGCCAGCGTGCGTCGCCTCGGGCCGCGTTGGAAGCGGCTTCATCGCAGCGTCTACGTGGCGGCGGCACTCGCCTTCGCGCACTGGATACTCACGGCCTTCGATCCGGGTGCGGCCTACGGTTGGTTGGTCGCCCTGCTCGTGATCGAGGGGTCGCGTTGGATACCGACGCGCGGTGCCCGCGACTTGCGATAGCGCAGCAGGAGGCTACTCCTCCGGCGGCGGCGCGGGCGTGGGCGTCGCTGCCTGCTCCGCCTCCACCTCGAGTTCCCGGACCGCCTCGAAGAAGCTGCGGCGCCCGCCCGTGAGTCCGAGGGCGCGCCAGGTGGGCGCGAGGCGCACGACCCGTTGGCGGAACTCGCACTCGTAGTACTCCGGGTCCAGAAACCCCTGCTGGTACTGGAAGTGCATGTTGTCCCAATGGGTTTGTTGGGCGATCTGCCACTGGCGAAAGCGGCCGCGTTCCTCGTCCGTGAGCTGGTCTAGGGCATCGATGTCGCGCGGGTAGCCGGCCTGGGTGAGCTTGCAGATGATGGCGCCGATCTCGCTCTGGGCCGCATTCACGAGCATCTCCTGCAGCGCATCGGCGCGCATCTGATAGGTCTGGGCCAGGGCCAGGCGTCGGCTCTCCTCCATGGCGCGCGTGTTCTGGCGCACCTGGATCGCCAGGTAGATCAAGGAGGCGATCACACCGATCGCCCCCAATAGCTCGCCGAGGGCGCCGAGTTCCGCAATGGTCATCGCAGGCGCTACTGACTTTTCGGGGTGAGCTTCAGGAGGCGGCCCTGGCTGCGACCACGTTCGTCCTCGAGGACCCATAGATTGCCGTCAGGTCCCTCCGCCAGGCCGCGGATGCGGGCGCCCATGGGGAAGCGCTCCACCTCGCGCGCGGTGCCGTCATCGCCCAACGCCACGCGGATGATGGCGCGTGAGGAGAGGCCCGCGATCAAGGCGTCCCCCTTCCAGTCGGCGAAGACGTCGCCGCCGTACACCATCAGGTGGCCCGGGGAGATCACCGGCGACCACCAGGCGGCGGGCGCGTTGAACTCGGGGCGCGTGTCGTGATCGGGAATCGGGCGACCGTTGTAGTGGTTGCCGTTGGAGACCTCCGGGTAGCCGTAGTTGGCGCCGCGGACGACGAGGTTGAGTTCATCGCCGCCACCAGGGCCCATCTCGACGTTCCACAGGCGGCCCTGCAGATCGAAGGCGATGCCGAGGGGGTTGCGGTGGCCTAAGGACCAGACCTGGCCGTAGACGCCGATGTCGTCGACGGCGGGGTTGCGCTCGATGAGCCCGACGAAGGGGTTGTCCTCGGGGATGGAGCCGTCGTCGCGCAGGCGAAGCACCTTGCCGAGGTTCGCCTGCATGTCCTGGGCGGGGGTGAATTTCTGGCGTTCACCTGAGGAGATCCATAGGTAGCCATCGTCATCGAACAGCATGCGATGGCCGTAGTGGCCGCGGCCGACCACCTTCGGGTACTGGCGCCAGATCACCTCGAGGTCCTTGAGCACGGCGCGGCGGCCGCTATCGTCGAGCACCGCGCGGGCCACGGCAGCGCCGCGCGTGCCCCCCGTGCCGCGTTCCGCGTAGCTCAGGTAGATGAGGCGGTTGCTCTCGAACTCGGGGTGGGCGATCACATCGCCGAGGCCACCCTGGCCGCCGTAGTCCACATCTGGCATGCCGCCTACGGGTCGGGAGGACTCGCCGTCCTGGATGACGATGCGCAGGTTGCCCTTCTTCTCGGTCACGAGCAGGCGGCCGTCGGGCAGGAAGTGCAGGGCCCACGGCTCGTCGAAGGCGGTGATCGGCTCGACGTCGAAGGGCAGCTGAGCGTGGGCGGCGCCGGCGATCAGCAGCAGGCTGGCGAGCGCGGCGAGGGTGGGCCGAATACGGATCATTGTCTCTTCCTTGGGATGGGAGCCGATGCCCCATTGTAGGCGAGGCGGGGGGCTCCGCCACGCACCGCTGAGCCCGCCCGACGGGATTGCGGGAGCGGGGCTTCAGGCGTTGCGCGCGAGGGCGACGCCGGTGGCGATCAAGCCGAGCCCGAGTAAGCGTGACGGCGTCAGCGCAGCCTGCTGTACGCCGAACAGACCGAAGTGATCGATGAACGCCGACGCCAGCAGTTGCCCGAGCAACACCAGGAAGATGGCATTGCCGAGGCCGATCCGCGGGCCGAGTGTGGTGATCGACACGACGTAGGCGGCGACCAGGAGGCCGCCGAGGTACAACGGGGCGCTGGCTGTGCCGAGGCCCGATAGCGCGACCTGCCTGCCTTGCAAGGCCATGAGCACGAGCGCCGTGACCAAGGCCACCGCGAAGAGGATCGCGGCGGCCAGGGTCGGGTTGCCCAGATGCGTGCCCAGGCGGCCGTTGAGCGCTGCCATCACCGGGATGCCGACACCGGCGAGCAGCATGATCACACTCGCCGCGCCGGCGCCGATCGACCCGGTCACGAGTGGCGCTCGCGGTACTCGGTCACGGGCAGTCCCGCGATGCCCCAGTTCTCCATGTCGACTTCGTCGATGACCACCACCGTGGTGGCGGGGTTCTTGTTCAGCACCGTCTGCAGCAGCTCGGTCACGCCGCTGATCAGTTCGGCCTTTTGCGCCGCTGACACCCCTTCACGGGTCACCTTGATGTTCACGTAGGGCATGGCGAGGTCTCCTGTTGCTTGCCGTCGTCTTCGATGATCTGAAACACCTTGGCCATGATCCGCCATCGGCCGTGCTCGCGCACCAGAGTCAGGAAGTCGACGAAGCGCCGAGACCCGATGGCGCATCGCACGCGCGCCAGGGCCGTGTTGGGACCGGCCAACTCGATCGCATCGATGGCGTCGTGGCGTGCCTCGCCGCGAGCGGCGGGGGACTCCCGGGTGGCCACCACCGAGAGGTAGTCGTCCATGTCCCGCACCAGCGTGGGGTGCTCATCGGCGGTGGCGTAGATGGCCCGCGGGTGGAAGACCGCCGCCAGGCGCTCCGTGTCGCTGTAGTGCAGCCCCTCGAAGTAGGTGACCAGCACGTCTTCGATGGCCTCGAAGGGATTCATGATGCCTTCTCCGCCGCCAGCAGTCCCTCGGCGACCATCGCTTCAATCACCGCTGGGCGGGAGCGGATGCGCTGGAAGTAGGCGACCAGGGCAGGCCAGCGGGCGAGGTCATGCTGGATGACGAAGGACCAGCTGAGCAGCACGAAGGCGTAGGCGTCGGCCACGCTGTAGTGCTCGCCGAGCAGGTAGGCACGGCCATCGCCTAATTGATCGCTTAGGATGTCGAGGCGTGCGTTCAGCTTGCGCTCGACGGCGCGCTTGCGTTCGCCCTCCAAGGTCTCCCCCGAGAAGTAGGGGCCGTAGGCCTTGTGCAGTTCGGTGGATAGGAAGCTGAGCATCTCGTGCAGACGCGTACGCGCCAGGGTGCCGGGCGTGGGGGCCAGGCCGGCGGTGGGGGCGCTGTCGGCGAGGTACTGCAGGATGGCCGTGTTCTCCGTGATCACGTCGCCGTCGTCGGTCTGCAGCGCGGGCACGTAGCCGTTGGGGTTGATGGTGCGGTAGTCGATGCCGGAGGCCGTGAGGGCCTTCGCTGTATCCGTCTTTTCCAGGCTGAAGGTGTAGTCCAGCTCGTTGAGCACGATGTGGGAGGCCAGGGAGCAGGCGCCGGGCTTGTAGAAGAGTTTCATCGGAGATCTCCAAGGGGGTGTTGTGGGTTCGTGGGGTGCACGATAGGGCAGCCTTGAATATTCCGAAATGGAATGATAGGAAAGACTAGTATGAGCATCAGGAATTTGAAGCGTTTGCCATTGCTCGAGGCCTTCGACGCCATCATGACCCGCGGCAGCCTCGTCGCGGCGGCGGACGCCATGCAGGTCACCCAGTCCGCCGTGAGCAAGCAACTCGCGCAGTTGCGCGAGTGGTTCGACGATGAGCTCTTCGTGCGGACCAGCGATGGCATGCAACCCACGCCGCGTGCCCTGGCCTTGCGCGAGCAGGTGGAGGCCCTGCTGGGGCAAGCCGCCGAGTTAGTGGCGCGGGCCCCGATCTCGCCCGCCGATTTCACCGGGCAGTTCGTGATCAGCGCGACGGACGAGGTGCTCGCGCGGCTCGTGTCGCCCCTGGTCAGTCGCCTCGCGGAGGAGGCGCCGCGTCTGCGTTTGATCACACTGCCCCTGGCGCGCGACTACTCGGCGCGTGAACTCGAGGCAGGTCAGATCAACCTGTTGGTGGCGGTGAACTGGCACGCGCCCGACAACCTGATGCTGCGCAAGCTCGCGAGCGATCCCTTCGTTTGCGTGATGCACGAGGACAATCCCCTCGCCGCCGGCAATCTCACCCTGCGCCGCTACGCTAAGGCCACCCACGTGTTGGTGGCGCCGCTGGGTCATCGCAAGGGCGTGGTGGACATCGAACTGGAGCGATTGGGGATGGAGCGACACGTGTGCGCGTCGGTGCCCGCCTTCAACATGCTCGATGCGCAGCTCCTGGGCGATAGCCGCATCACCACGGTGCCCTCGCGGGTGGCTCGCACGTTGGCGCAGCACGGGCCCTTCGTGGTGAAGCAGGTGCCGTTGCAACTTCCGGTGACGGATTACTACGCCCTGTGGCATCCGAGGTTCACGGCGGATCCGCGTATGCGTTGGATGCTGGCAGCGGTGACGGACGCCTTCGAGGGGAGCTAACCTTAAGTCCGTTGCCATTGACGCCGCAACGATCTGCGAGTTTCAACGGCAGTTCTCAGTCCTTGACGTCGGTATACTCATCATCCGGGTTACGGATGAACGCCGCCAGGACGACTCAGAGGACGAATCGATGCACCGACCGCACCCAAGACGCGCAGCAACCCTGCTCGCATGCTCAGCCACCTGTCTGCTCGGCACCGCCCTAGCGGGCGACTTCGAAGGCGATGTGATCGGACCGGTCGTCGTGCCCGCCCAACTCGAGCGCTACGAGACCATCGAGGACAGCAGCGAGGTGAGTCTGCTCGGCGTGGCAAGCGGTCTTCGCCGCAGTGCGGGCTTCGACTTCCCGGGCGGCAATCCCATCGGCGCCACCGACGGCACCGTGCGCTTCAACCGCGGCTTGCCGCTCTACTACACGGTGGCGTCCGGTGCGCGCACGGGCCTCTACGGTTGGGACAGCAACGCGGACAACCGCTTCGACACCGCCGACTTTCGCCCCGAGGGCGGCGCCCGCGCCGTCCGTGCCTGGGGCTACGACGCCCCCATGTGCGCAGGCGTTCGCGGCAACGGCCCCCGCCTCTGGGCGCACTTCACCTCCATCGCCCGCCTGATCGAGCACTACGGGCCCCTCGGCGGCCTGGCCGGTGGCAGCTCCGGCAGCATCACCTTGTTCCTGACCGAGAGCGCCCAGGCCAACCCGCTCGTCACCGACTGTGGCGACCGCCCGTGCACGCGGGTAGAGGCGGGCGCGCGCGAGGCCTTCTGGATGAAGGCCATCCAGGGCCTGACGGAAGCCGGCCTCATCGGCGACATCGTGCTCATCATCGATCTCATCGCCTTGATCGAGGAGGCGGGCATCCTCGCCCTGCTTGAGGGCGATGACCCCTTGGCGGGCGTCGAGGCCTTGCTCGACATCTTGAGCGACCCGGCCGTGCAGAGCCTGATCAACCCCGAAGTCATCGATCTGCTGCTCACCTCACCGGACCCCGTCTTCCACGCGCTCGATCTGATCGACAGCCTGGCCAACGCTGCCACCTTCACCGTCGACGATCCCACTGTGTTCGTGCGTCCGGGCGTGATCAACTTCGACGCGTTCGCGGAGATCGTCGGCCGCCTAGGGAATTTCCTAGCCGCCTACGGCGAGTACGACGTCGACGCCGCACGCACCCTGGTCGATGCGTGCGCCGTGCCCGGTCGCTTCATGGACTGGCCCACGGTCGCCACCCTCCCGGCGGGTGATAGCACTTGCGGCGAGGCCTTCTCGACGCTGTTCGACGACTACCTCGCCACCCTCGACGAGAACACGCCTTCGCGCCTGGACGATCCGATCGGCCGCTACGTGCAGATGGCCGTGACCACCGCCGTGCTCCAGGACGACGCCGTGGATATCTACGTGCAAGCGCGCGCGGACTACCTGGCCGCCCAGGCGATCAGCTGGGACGTGAGCTTCGACGACATTCGCTTTGGCTACTGGGGACGCAGCTCGGACATCGCCCGCGCCGAGGCGCGCCTCGCGAGCGACTTCCCCGACTTCAAGAGCCAGCGCTTCACCAGCCTGGGCGAAGCGCCCTGGCGCGAGATCCTCACCCTGTCGCCAGCCGAGCCGGGCCTCGCGCGAGCCTTGGAGTTACCGGACGGTCGCGTGTCTGCCGGCGGTTGGACCGATCCGGTGCCGACGCAGGTGTTGCAGGCGCTCGGCTGCGAGGAGGTGGTGTTGGTCAACCGTCGCGACGGCATCGGTGCCTTTACCACCGGTGTCGCCGAGCTGCTGGGGGCGGGCGAGGCGGAGCTGGATGCGCTCTACGACCTGGCCGACCCCACCAGCAGCTTCTCCGACTCCCTGAGCCGCGCCAGCGGCGTCTGGTGTACGGACTGGGATGCGCCGGACACCTTCGACATCGAGGGCCTCTCCGCCGAGGGCTACGGGGCGCCCTTCGAGACCAGTGCGCCCTTCTTCACCCAGGCGCCTGAGCCCTACGGGGGGATCGCCGAGAACCTCGATCTCGTGGGCTGCACGCCGGGGGTGTTCTGAAGCGAAGGCAATTAGTAGGTGAGGCCGAAACCGAGCTCGAAGAGGGGGGAGTAGGGTTCATCGCCCACGTGCAAGGGAATCTGGTTCGCCTCGCGGGGCCACGAGAAGCCGAGCTTGCCGCGGAACGGGTGGTCGCCGAAGAGGACGTCGGCGAGGCCCGCGCCCTCCGAACCCGGTAGCCAGGCGACGACGAAGGCATCGGAGCGCTCGATCTCCTCGTGCACCAGCAGCGGCCGACCCGTGATGAGCACGGTGATCACCGTCTTGCCAGCGTCGTGGTACCAGCGGATGAGATCGCGCTGCGCATCCTCCAGCACCAGCGCCTCGGCGGCGCGGTCGCCCTCGCCCTCGGCGTAGGGCGTCTCGCCGATCACGACGATGACCACGTCGGCGTCGTCGCGCTGGCCGTCCACGCCGCCGTCGAGCACCTGCGCGTCGCCTATCAAGCCCCGAATGCCTTCCAGAATGCTGGTCGCCCCTTGCACGGGCCGGGCGGGGTGGCCGTAGAGGTCGTCGTGAGCGCCCTGCCACTTCTTGGTCCACCCGCCGCACTGGTAGGCGACGTTATCCGCGTGAGGGCCCACCACGATCACCTTGCACGTCTTCGCCAAGGGCAGCGTGCCATCGGCGTTCTTGAGCAGCACCAACGACTCGCGCACGGCTTGGCGTGCCACGGCGCGGTGCGCCGGCGAGCCGATCGCGTCGGCGCAGACGGTGCTGCTGAGGGGGGCGTCGAAGAGGCCCAGGCGCAGCTTCATGCGCAACACTCGGCGCACGGCATCGTCGATGCGGGACACGGGCACCTCGCCGTCCTCGACGAGCTGAATCATCTCCGGCAGGCCCTCGCGCCAGGACTGCACCAGCATGAACATGTCGACGCCGGCCAGCAGCGCTTGCTTGAGCGTGAGCTCGCCCATGCGCACGCCCTCCCAGTCGGTCACCACGACGCCATCGAAGCCCAACTCGTGCTTCAGGAGATCGGTGAGTAGCGCCTTGGAGGCGTGGATCATCTCCCCGTTCAGCGAGCTGAAGGAGGCCATGATGGAGACCACGCCAGCATCGATCGCGTCGACGAACCCGGGCAGGTGCATTGCGCGCAGCTTTTGATCACTCAGTTCGGCGTTGCCGCGGTCGACGCCGTTCGTGGTCGCGCCATCGGCGATGAAGTGCTTGGCGGTGGCACCCACCGTATGCGGCGCGCGCAGGTCCTCGCCCTGCAGGCCCCTCACCATCGGGCCGGCGAACAGCCGCTGCAGGGAGACATCTTCCCCGTAGGACTCGTAAGTGCGGCCCCAGCGGATGTTGCGCGCCACGGCGATCGTGGGCGCAAAGGTCCAGCGGATGCCCGTGGCGGAGAGCTCCCGGGCGGTCACCTGGGCGAGCTGCTCGGCGAGGGCGGGGTTGCGCGTGGCGCCGATGCCGATGTTGTGGGGCAGGATCACGGCCGGACCGTCGAAGTAGGCGTGACCGTGCACGGCGTCGATGCCGAACACCAGCGGTATGCCCGTTCGGGTGCGCAGGGCTTCGCGTTGGAAGCCATCGAACATCTCGCGCCAGGCCGCACCCGTGCCGAGGGAGCCATCGGGAATGGTGCTGATCAGTGACCCCAGGGCATGCTCGCGAACCTCAGCGGGGCTCGCGTGGGCCACGTCGGTCTGCACCAGCTGACCGATCTTCTCCGGCAAGGTGAGCGCCGCCACGGCCGCGTCGAGGTCGGCCTCCGTGGCCGGGGCGTGCGCTCGCATCTGCCGTTCGCTCATTCCTCCTCGGCTGATGGTTCGAACACCATCAGATCTCCCGGTTGGCAGGCGAGGGCCTCGCACAGCTTCTCGAGGGTGGAGAAGCGCACGCCCTTTACCTTGCCCGTTCGCAGTAGCGAAAGGTTTTGTTCGGTGATGCCGACGATGGTGGCGAGCTCCTTACCGGTGATGCGCCGCTGGGACATCACGACGTCCAGGGTGGTGCGAATGGGCATGTCAGACGAACTGCCGGTTTTCGCTCTGCAGGCGAGCGCCTTCGAGGAGCAGGCTGGCCAGCACCCAGAACACCAGCGCGAGGCCGATCGCCTGCAGCTCGTGGCTGCCCACCGTGAGGCTCAGGAGCTTCTGGCCGGGCGGGTGGTTGAGGGACAGCACGACGCTGGCGAGGGCCAGGTGCAGCGGTCGCAGGAGTGCCTGCACCAGCAACAACACGGCGAAGCGCCGCAGGTCGCGGCTGTTGGCGTCGTTGAAGAACTCGCCCTGGGCGAACTTGGTGAAGGGGCGGCGCAGGAAGTAGAGCGCGGCCACGCCCGGCAGCGCGAGGGCGATGGTGATGGCGAGCAGCGCGTACCACTGGACCGTTTGCACGCTTATCCACTGGATCGGCAAGGCCAGGGTGCGCTGGCTGAGGCGGGCGAAGGCGCCGATGTCGATGCAGGCGTACACCGCCAGCAACACTTGCAGGAGGATCAGGCCAGCGCACGTCCAGGCTACCAGCTGTGAGAACTGTCGGGTCATCTGCGCACCCCTTGCGATTCAACTAAAACAACAATAGATTATTGTTTTATTTTAATCATCGCAAGGGGCATACAGCATGAGATATTCACTGATAGCGGCGGCTCGAGGCGTCGTGCTGGTAATCGCACTGGCGCTCGCGCTGCCGACCACGAGTGGGGCGATGACTGTCGCGGACTTCCAAGGCATCTGCGAGCGGGTGGAAGGATCCTGCGAAAACAGTCCCCTGCTCAACGCCTACATCGGCGGCTCCCTCGACATGATCGCCACGCTCGATGAGCGCACGGACTTTCTGGGCGAGGTGTACTGCCGGCCGACAAAGGAGCTCTTCGACGTCGCGGCCATCATCCGCTACGCCCAGCGAGCGGCCCGGGCCGCGGAGCCGAAGGCCAATGCGATGACCCTCGTGGTGGCCTACCTGGTGGAGGAGGGCGGCTGCTGACGCGGTGCTATTCCGGGAATGTCGGGCGTCGGGCAGCATCGTCGTCCGGCTGGCCCAGCTCGGCGCAGGCCCCGCGCGACGGCTCGATCGTGAAGGCCACGAAATCGATGCGCCAGCGGTCCGCCTTGGTCAGGGTGAACTGATCGATGCCGCAGTGGGAGAAGCCGCCTTCTTCGCGGATCAGCACGTAGGGGATCCACACGGTGGCCAGGCGCCCCCGCTGGAGCACGGTGGGTGACCAGTAGGACTCACGGAACGGGGCCCACTGCGGCGAACGCATACGCTCGACCGTCTCTTCTGCCTCGCGCACCCGTATCGATGCGGTGCCGTCGTCCTCGTCGGGGAGGACCAGCACGGTGCGGGTGTGGGGTTGGAACAGCGCGTCCATAGTGTCTGCGTCGCCCGCCTGCAGGGCGAGGAAGAACTCGTCGATCACGTCGAGTATCGCGTCTTGCTCCGGCGCACCCTCTGCGAGCGTGACGTCGGTGGCGAGGAGCGCGAGGCAGCTCAAGAGGCAGGATCGAAACGGCGTGCGCATGCGCGGACTCCTTATAAAGCCGAGATGGGCGTTGCCGATTGTGCCTGCGACGCGCAGCGATCTCACCAGGATGCGCGGCGCAATCGGGTCCCGAAGAATTGCCGCCCCTTCCGTTCGCGGCCAACATACCGAATGGGGCATGACCTAGCACATCGCTTCGGTTCGGCGTTGGTAACGATACCAAGGCGCCGCGTGCACGATGCCTGCCCCCGGCTCGCGTGCTTCGCACTGCACTTTTGCAGTGCACACTGCGCGTTCTTGTGACCCAGGGCACGGCGAGCTAGACGGACGCACGCCCCACGCAGGCTCGATCGCCGCGAATGCTTGATAGTGCAACTTGATGGCTTCGCCCACCCGGGGGCCTTGCAGTCGGTTGCAAGGGCCTGCCAGGCGTTCTCGCGCGCATATTGCCATCGTTGTCAATGATGATTCCGTCCACCGGCCCGGTTGATCAGCAAACTTGGCACCTAATTTGCTCCTGAAGCTCCTGAGAGATGGCGGCCGCCCGGAAGGCGTCCGTCATTGGCCAGCGCGCGGGTAGTGACCAAGGATGAGACCACCACGAACGTGGCGGAACCTAGGACTTGGCGCCCTGCATACGACAGGGGAGAGTCCGATGAATCGGCTACGTCGCGGGAGCATCGCCCGCACCATCAGCATGGGGGCGATCGCGTGCACGATCGCATCGAGCGCCGCGTGGGCGCAGGAAGGCGAGTCCGTCGAAGAGGTGGTCGTGACGGGCTCACGCATCGCGACGGACAGTGCGATCTCCTCGGCAAGTCCCGTGCAGGTGCTGGGCGGCGAGCAGATCCGCACCGGCGGCCAGGTGGACATGGGCGAGTTGCTGCGCGAAACACCCGCGCTCAATCAGTCACTGCCCGCCAACTTCTCCGCCCTGCAAGACCCGGCCGCTGGCCAACCGGGCTCGACCGACAGTGACCTCGGTATCGGCTTCCTCAACTTGCGAGGCCTCGGGACCGTGCGCACGCTCGTGCTGGTGAACGGACGGCGCCACGTGGCCGGCGCCCAGGGTGCCGCCGCCGTGGACATCAACACCATCCCCAACACGATGGTGAAGCAGGTGGAGACGCTCACGGGCGGCGCATCCTCGGTCTACGGCGCCGACGCCGTCACCGGCGTGGTGAACTTCATCCTGCGCGATGGCAGTGACTTCGACGGCATCGAGTTCAGCGCGCGCAGCGGCGTGTCCGGGCGTAGCGACGCGGAGGAGTACCTGCTGAGCGCCGCGGGCGGCTTCGAGTTCGCCGACAGCCGCGGCGACGTGGTCTTCGGCATCGAGTACCTGCGCAACAACGAGGTGTTCGACTTCGACCGCGACTTCACCGGCCCCAACATCGGCAACGACATCAACAACACGCCGGAGATCGCCGCCGCTACAGGACTGAATCCCGACGCGGCGCGGGTGTTCGTGCGCCCGGCGGGCAACCCGATCTCGAGCCCCCTCGGGGTGTTTGATCTGTCGACCATCGACTCCTTCGGCGCGATCGACAGCTTCATCTCCGGCAACCCCAGCGGCACGCCGGTGCCCTTCTTCCCGGGCACCAACATCCCCATCCTGCAGGTGATCGACTCGCCCACCAACGGCGTGCCGCGTGCCTACGATCCGGGCCTGTTCTCCAACACTTCCCAGAGCTTCCTGGTGGGCGATGGCCTGGGCACGGACCTCGGCACCTTGCTGCCGCAGCAGGATCGCGTAGTGGCGAACTTGAACGCTAGCTTCGAGGTCAACGAGGCCCTGCGCTTCTTCGTCGAGAGCAAGTACGCGTACTCGAAGAACTCCGAGCGCCAGGGCGTGGCGGACTTCAACGACGCCATCCCCATCGCTTACGACAACCCCTTCATCCCAGCGGCTCTCGCCGCGCAGATCGAGGAGCTGCAGGGGCTCGGCATCATCGGCCCCAACCCGAACGACGGCACCTTCTACGGCTTCGGCTCCTCCCGCGACACCTCGGACCTCGCGGTGCTCCCCCGCACCACGGTAGAGCGCGACACGGTGCGAGTAGTGGTGGGGATCGACGGTGACCTCGAGCTCTTCGGCGGCATGAACTACGAGGTGTCCTACAACTACGGCAAGACGGACGTTGAGGTGAACAACGAAGGCACCCGTCTGGAGGATCGCTTCTACGCCGCCCTCGACACGGTGGTGGATCCAGCCACGGGCGAGATCGTCTGCCGCTCGGATCTGGATCCGACGGCCCTACCCTGGGTGGGGGCCACCTTCCCCACGCCGGAGTTCTCCACCAACAACTTCTCGAACGCGGGCCAGTTCACCCAGTTCGTCAGCTTCCAGCCGGGCGACGGTTCCTGCGTACCCTTCAATCCCTTCGGCCGTAACGCGGCCACGGAGGAGTACGCGGACTTCGTCTACGTGAACGCCGTCGACACCTCGGAGTTGCAACAGAACGTGGTGTTCGCCTCACTCGCGGGCACCTCGACCAGCCTGTTCGAGCTGCCGGCCGGCCCCGTGGGCTGGGTCGTGGGTCTCGAGTACCGCGAGGAGCAGAGCGAGTTCATCGTGTCCGACGAGGAACTCTCGCTCAACACGTGGAACGGCTCGAACGGCAACGCGCGCCTGCCACTGGCGGGCGACTTCGACGTCTTCGAGTACTTCGTGGAATTGCAGGCGCCGCTCCTCGAAGACCTCCCCGGTATTCAGTACCTGGAGCTCACCGGCGCGGCTCGCTTCGCCGACTACAGCACCATCGGCACCAACACGGCCTGGTCCGTGGGCGGTCGTTGGTCGCCCGTCGGCGGCCTCACCTTCCGCAGCACCTACTCCGAAGCGGTGCGTGCGCCGAACATCGCGGAGCTGTTCTCGCCGCAGCAGCCGGCCTTCTACCCCTTTCTCGATGATCCCTGCTCGGTGCAGAACATCGACTCGGGCACCCAGTTCCGCGCCGACAACTGCGCTCAACTGGTGCCGGACGGCTACGACGTCACCAACTTCATCACGGCGGGTATTCCCGGCGTGACCGGCGGTAACCCGGATCTGAGCCAGGAGGAGGCCACCACCTTCACGGTGGGCCTCGTGTGGCAGCCTGACCTATTGCCGGGCCTGCGCATGATCGTCGACTACTACGACATCGAGATCGAGAGCGCCATCGGTGCCCTCTCAGCCCTGCGTATCTCCCAGGCGTGTGTGGATCTGTCGTCCACCGACAACCAGTTCTGCCCCTTGATCCAGCGCGCGCCGGAGGGCTTCATCACCTTCCACCAGGCCGGTCAGGTGAACCTCGGTGCCCTCGAGACCAGCGGCATCGACTTCGGCCTCGACTACACGTTCTCCTTAGGTCGCTACGGTGACCTGTTCGTGGGCGTTACGGGCACGCATCTGCTCGACTTCCGCGAGTTCCAGGACCCGATCGATCAGACCGTGTTCGAGGATCGCGTGGAGGAGTTCGGCTTCCCGGACTGGATCATGAACTTCTCCGCCAACTGGCGCATGGATAAGTTCTCCCTGGGGTGGGCGGCGCGCCTGGAGACGAGCCAGCTGTTGCCGACCATTCAGAACGCCCAGGTGGACGCGGATCCGCTGTTCGTCGATCCCCTGCGCACGGGCAACGGCATGGTCCACGACTTCAACCTCGCCTACGCGGCGACCGACAAGATCAACGTGTACGGCGGCATCAACAACGCCTTCGACGAGGATCCGTACCTGGGCTCCCTGGCGCGGCCGGCCGGGCCTCGTGGGCGCTTCATGTTCGCTGGCGTGACCGTGCGTACCAACTAACGACGATACCGATTGGGGGGCCGCGCGTACCGTGCGGCCCCCGTTTGACCCTACTGCTCGGGCAGACTGTCCCACTCATCCCAGGGTACGCTGCGCCCGGGGTACGCCACCGTCTCGAAGGGCCATTCCTCGGCCACCCAATCGGTCACCCAGGCGTACAACTCACCATCGAAGCCGGCGTCGTACTCGGCCTTGGTCGTCCACAGGCGCACCTTGGCGTCGTAGCCGGCCTTGTCTGAGGGGTAGACGTAGACGCAGCCACGCTCGCGTGTGCCGTCCGGCGTGAGCACCGCGTAGGCGAAGGACTCGCGGCGCTCGAAGCGACCCTGCTCCGTTTCCATGTCGAGCATCGCATCGGCGTCCGTGATGCCCTCGTGGGGCCAGGCGGTGCTGCGGGTGAAGGTGGTCTGCAGATGTTCGATGGAGGACATGTAGGCGTCGAAGTCCACCTGCACGAGGGCGGGGCCGAGGGGGCGCAACTCAAAGCCGGGCCCGACCACCGCGGTGGGCGGCTCGAAGTCTGTGGCAATGAAACCCGCCGTGGAGGCGGCGTCTGGCGGCTCGCTCGGGGAGCTACCGCAGGCGCCGAGCACGGCGAGGGCGGCGATTGCCGCGATCCATCCGGGCGACTGGCGCAGCGTATTCGGTGACATGGCATCTCTCCCTGGTGTCGAGTGTCGGGGCATCCTAGGGGAGTCTACGCACCTAGGGAGTTGATAAGCACGTAGGTTTGCGGGCGTCGCAGATAGTTGCCATTGCCACGACCGCGCGGAGGTGCGCCGTGCGCGATGTTGGGGCCGATCTTGGGCCAAGACGGGGCACGACGTCGCGCGTACCACGCTTTGCTCGTCGCCTTCAGCGTAAGGTCGCGAACGCACAAGACGGCACGTTCTGCCAGAAACAGCCGCAAGCATTCGATTTCAACGCGCCGTTGCTACCTGCTTCACCAATGCGGTGCAAGCCCCGCCGTTCGATGGCCTGGAACTTGCTGGGAAAACAGGAGTACGCCGCCACCGGCGACCCACCGAACACCAGCAGGACGGGGACGATTCAGATGAGCGAAGGGGTGATGGAGCAGGCGATCGACGCGGAGCAGACTCCCGCGTCCGAGACCGAACGGCGGACCGCCAAGGATTTCTTGTGGGCGGCGGTACAACCGACGCTGGTGCTCGGCTCCATGCTGCTCGTAGCCACCATGATCATCGGCGAATGGTGGGACCACAAGCTCTTCGCCGCCATCATGATCGTGCTGCCGATCCCCCTGCTGATCGTCGCCGAGCGCATCTGGACCAAGCGCAAGGACTGGTTGCTCGAACCCAAGGAGATGGCCGAGGACGCGTTCTGGCTGGCCTTCGCAGGTCTCCTCTGGGTGCCGCTCTACAGCGACTACTACCGCACCCCCATCTCGGATGCTTTCAAGGCCCTGCGCGACATGGCGCCCCTGCAGATCACCCTGCAGCCGGACTCCGTGCTCGGCCTTGTCGGCGCCGCCATCCTCGTGATGAGCGTCTCCAGCTTCGTCTACTACTGGCTCCACCGCTGGCAGCACGAGCACGCGTTCTGGTGGCGCATCCACGCCACCCACCATCACATCACCAAGATGGGCTGCATGCGCGGGGACCGCACCCATCCGCTGGAATACCTGGCGCTCGCCTTAGGCACGCCAGTCGCCCTGGCATTGCTCGGCGCGAGCGACTACGTGATGGCCGTGGCCGGCGCCTTCGGCATGTGGAACGGCACCCTGAACCACTCCAACCTGCCGCTCAAGTCCATGCCGGGCTACAACTGGTTCTTCGCCACGGCCCAACAGCACCACGTGCACCACGCGCTGGCTCTGGAGCAGAGCAACACCAACTACGGCTGCAACATCATCTTGTGGGACCGGCTCTTCGGCACCTACTGCGGCGATACGGAGGTGGGGCAGATCGGCGCGGGCAAGGCCGAGCCGCTGTCGATCAAGGAGCAGCTGCTCCTCGCGTTCTATCCGAAAGAGAAGCTCGACGACCTCTAGCGCAACCAGCGTCGCTGCAGGAACTGCGGCGTGTAGACCGGGTAGCCGTAGGGGCGCTCGCCGCGCCCCACGCCGTGCATCACGATGAAGTCGGGCAGCACCTCCACCCACTCCCGCCCGTTGATCAGCGTCACCACCGCCTGGCAGTCGGCGAGGGCCGCGGGCGACAGTTCCAGCGCATGCTCATTCGGGCGGTAGTTGCTGCGTAGTCGGTAGTCGACACCCGGCTCCGCGCTCATGTCGATCTGCGCGCCCATCAGCCACTTCACGGGATGTTCGCCCGCGAAGGCGGCCAGGTGCTCGATGCTCTTAGCGTAGGCGTCGTAGTCGCGGACCACGATGCGCCCGGGCAGCACGCTCGTGCCGGTGAAGAGAAAGTCCGTGTAGGGATCGTAGACGCTCAACCCTTGGGCGCTTACGCCTGGCGTCGGCAGTAGCGTCAGTTGGCGATCGCCGCCGAGGGATAGTGTCGCGACGCCGTTCTCACCAGGGGTGAGGTGCTGGGTCTGCGTCCAATCGCCGGTCTCGATGATGGTTGTCTCGGGGCGGCCCTCGAACTGTCCAAGGCCCGCGGTCTGCGCGGGGGCGTCGCCCGTGAGCACGATCGATAGGTGAGGAACCCTCACGCCGCGCGCGTCGGCCCAGCGGGCGAGCACGCGTTCCACGGTCGGGCGCAGGGGAAAGTACTCCGTCTCCTCCGTCGCCCCCGTGTCGATGAGCACGGCGCGACCTTCCCCGATCAACAGGTACATGAACGGCGCTTCCCAGTGCACCGCCGGGTTCTGGCGCAGGATGTAGGTGTGTTCGTTGTAGCGATGCACCTGCACGCGCACGTCCGCATTGTGTTTGGCGCTGATGCTGCCGTGGATCCAGGCGAAGCGCATGTTGCCGGGCGCGGCCTGTGGCGGGTCGAAGTCGACCGGCGCGGCGGCGCCGTGCGCCGTGCCGCCCAGGGCCATGATCGCCAGCGCGACGCCCAGGAGGGCGAGGGGGGTTCGAGTCGTGCGGTGCATGGCGCTCTCCTGCTCGCTCACGGGTCGGTGGTGGTGGCCCAGGGGATCTCGTTGTAGATGAGGAAGTCATCGAAGACGTAGATGCCGGGGCGCTCGATCGTCTGCGCGGCGTCGATGGCCACGTCCAGCATGGCGCGGGTCATTTGCATGGGCGGTTCGTTCGGCTGCCAGGTGCTGCCGATGGGGTAGTCCACGCCCGGCGTGGTGGTCATCTCGATGTGGTTGTTCACTAGATGGGCCACGGGATACTCGTCCGCGATGTTGCCCAGGCGCTGGATGCTCGCGGCCCAGGCGTCCCAGTCGTCGAGGTAGAGGCGGCCGCGGTAGAACATGTCGCCGGTGTAGAGGAGGTCCGTCCAGGTGTCGTAGAGGGAGAGCTCCGAGCCCTGGTGGCCGGGCGAGCCGGTGACGAGGAAGGTGCGTCCGCCGAGGTCGAAGGTGAGGCGTTCGGTGGGGAAATCCGTAAAGCCCCAGAAGGCCATCATCTCCTCGTGGGTGAGGCCCACCATGACCGTGTTCGGACGGTCGACGAACTGATTCCACGCCGCGTAGTGGTCGCCGTGCAGGTGGCTGTTGGCGACGATCAGCTGGGGTTCTGATACGCCATGGGTCTGCGCCCACTCGGTCACGATGCCGTCCACCACCTCGCGTAGGGGGAAGAGCGCGGGGGAGGAGGTGGAGCCCTGGTCGATCAGCATGGCCTGGCCGTTGCCGAAGAACAGGTACATGAAGGCGCCCTCGTAGTTGATCGCCTTGTTCTCGCGCAGGATGAAGGTGTGCGCGTTGTAGGCGTGCACCTGCACGGGAGGATCGTCGTTGTCCATGGCCGACTTCGAGCCGTGGATCCACGTATCGGGAAAGGTCCCCTCGGCGCGTGTGTCCATATCGAAGGACAAGCGCGATACGCCGCGGGCCACCACGTGATCCATCGCCGTCAGCGCCGCCGCCACGGCCACCACCCCTGCCAGGCGCCAACCCACCTGCGCGCGCCTCGTGATGTCGCTCATTCGCGCGTCCTTCGCGTCAAACCAAACGTTGCACCAGCCAGTAGAGGCCCGTGCCTGCAACGACCGTTGCACCAGGGGTGGCTATGCAGGCTTCGTACCAAGGGCGTCGTTGCCAGCGCGCGAGCAGCGCCAAGGTGATGGCGAGCACGGTGAGCTGGCCGAGCTCGACGCCCACGTTGAAGGACAGCAACGCCGCTAGGTAGCGCCCCGTCGGCAAGCCGATCTCCGACAGTACCTGGGCGAAGCCGAGGCCGTGGAGC
The DNA here is from genome assembly GCA_039815145.1 of Pseudomonadota bacterium. Classification (NCBI taxonomy): domain Bacteria; kingdom Pseudomonadati; phylum Pseudomonadota; species Pseudomonadota bacterium. Next base: position 4,029 of record JBCBZW010000044.1, on the reverse strand, counting down.
AGGCCGAAGGCGAAGACCACGGCGTAGCGCCACAGGCCGCCGTGGGCTCGGCGCGACCGGCCTAGCAAGCGCTCGAGGCCCACGTAGACGATGCTGGCGGCGATGAGGGGCTCTACGATCGCTGGAGGCAGGCGAAAGACGCCCAAGGTGGCCGATGCCAGGGTCAACGAGTGGGCGACCGTGAAGCAGGAAAGGAGCAAGGCGAGCTGGCGTGCGCTGCCGCCCACCAGTACGAGGCCGATCACGAACAGCAGATGGTCCAGGCCCAGCGGCAGGATGTGCTCGAAGCCGAACGCCGTGTACACGGCGATGAGCGCGGTTAGGGGGCTTGCCCCCGACCCCTGCGTGGCGGCCTCCGTCAGCCCCAAAGGGGCGGTGGTGCGACGGTCGGCGGTGAGCAGATCTGAGGACGGGAGCGCCCGGCGATCGCTGTCGCTGCGCACCAAGCAGGGCCACGGTACGTCCAAATCAGGGCGCAGGGACACCTCCAGCGCTTGGCCCGCCGTGGCGGGCAAGGTCCAGCGTAGGGTCGCCATCTGCGGGGTCAGAGGATTGCGGATGGCGCTCAGAGAATCGGCCTGGAGGTCCGCGTCGACGAAGCGTTTCGGTACGTCGCTGCCGTCGATCGACAAGACGATGCCCTGCGCCAGCTCGTCCACTATTGGGGCGAGCGCCGCCGCGCGTTGACCGTCGGGTGCGATAGCGAGGGCCCAGTACGCCTTCGGACTCAGCAAGGACTGCCCGAGGTCGATCTCCACCTGCAGCTCGCCGGCCTGGTCCCCCTCGTGGGAGATGCTCACGCGGGTCATGTTGAGCAGGTGGGCCTCAGCCGCGCTCGCCCCCGTCAACCAGAGCGCGAGCAGGGCGAAGGCGCGGATCCTCGCCGTCATGCGTGGGGCTCAGCCGTGTGCGTCGACCACGGCGACGGGCTGACCCGCTTCCACCTGCGTGCCCTCGGGCGCAAGGACCTTGGCGACCACCCCGGCCACCGGCGAGGACACGGTGATCTCCGTCTTCATGGACTCGACGATCATCACCACCTCGTCAGCGGCGACCGCCTCCCCTGGCGCCTTCAGGACCTTCCAGACCGCGCCCATGACCGGCGACTGGATCGCCGTGCCACCAACATCTTCCTCGTCCAAGGTGGCGGCGGCTGGCGGCGGGGCGCTCTCCGTCGGGTCGTAGCCCTGGGCGACCCAACGGGCACGTTCGGCGTCGAAGGCGGCGCGCTGGCGCTGGCGGAAGGCGTCGATGCTGTCGGCGTTGGCCGCGACGAAGGCCTCGTACTCGCCCAGGCGGAAGGCCGTGTCCTCGATCTCCAGGGTCAGGCGCCCGAGGGGGAAGTCGCGGCGCATCTCCATCAACTCCTCATGCGCCACCTCGTAGAAGCGCAGCTGGTCGAAGGTGCGCAGGAGCCAGGGTCGCTCGAAGGGCGGCGTCGAGCGGTAGTGGTTCCACACCTGCAAGGTGCGGCCGACGAACTGGTAGCCGCCGGGGCCTTCCATGCCGTAGATGCACAGGTAGGCGCCGCCGATGCCGACGGCATTCTCCGGCGTCCAAGTGCGCGCGGGGTTGTACTTGGTGGTCACCAGGCGATGGCGCGGGTCGACGGGCGTGGCGACCGGGGCGCCGAGGTAGACGTCACCTAAGCCTAGCACCAGGTAGCTGGCGTCGTAGACGATGCGCTTCACCTCGGCCTCATCCTCGAGGCCGTTGATGCGACGGATGAACTCGATGTTCCGCGGACACCAGGGTGCGTCGGCGCGCACCGTGCGCATGTAGCGCTGGGTCGCCTCCTGCGTGTCAGGGTCGTCCCAGGCCAGCGGCAGATGGACGATGCGGCTCGCCACCTCCAGCGAGTGTGCATCGCCCTGCGCGTCGAGGCCGTCTTGGAGCAGGTGCAGGAGGTGGTCGCGGGAGGCGGCCGGATCGACCCGCAGTTGCAGGGAGCGTACGCCTGGGGTCACTTCGAGCACGTGCGGGTCGGCCTGTCGGGCCAACCACCGGCTCAGGGCTTCCACGCGCACGCGCTCGGCGAGATCGAGTTCGGTGGCGCCGAATTCGAGCAGCAGAAAGCTGTCCCCGGCGGCGCGCAGGACGATGTCGCGCGCCGTGTCGCGGGCGAGGATCACCTCGTCGGCGCTGTCGCGCCAGTTGCACGCCTTAGTGCTATCGATCTCCTTAGGCGATGTGAGTGCTGCACGGGCCTCGTCCAGGGCGATCGGCGCGAAGCGTACGCGGTCGCCAGGGCGCAGTTGGCCCAGCTTCCAGCGGTCAGCGGCGGCGATGGCCGCGGGGCTCACGAAGCCGCCGAGGCTCGGGCCGTCGGGGCCGAGCACGATGGGCATATCGCCGGTGAAGTCGATGGCGCCGAAGGCGTAGGCGTTGTCGTGCACGTTCGAGGGGTGCAGACCAGCCTCGCCACCGTCCGCGCGAGACCACTCCGGCGTGGGGCCCTGGAGGCGGATCCCTGTGCGGGACGAGTTGTAGTGCACCGTCCACTCGATGGCGTAGAAGGTGTCGAGGTAGGCCGGCGTCAGGTAGTCGGGGGCGAGGAGCGGCCCTTGCACCACGCGCAGGGTGGTGCGCTCGGCCAGGTCGGCGGCCGGTGGTGGCACGGTTTGCGGGGCGGTTGACGGCGCCGGGGGCAGGGGCAGGATGTCGCCCGTGCGCAGCTGGCGACCTGCGTGGCCACCGAAGGCGCCGAGGTCGAAGGTGGCCGTGCTGCCGAGGGTCACCGGCACGTCGAGGCCACCCGAGATGGCGAGGTAGGCGCGCAGGCCCTCACCGTCGGGGGCGATCGGGCCGACGCGCAGTTGCTGACCGGCCGCGACCGCGACGGTGGTGTCGTGCGCGATGGGCGCGCCGTCGAGGGTCGCCTCCGTGCGGGCGCCGCACAGGGCGATGCGCCCGTCGCAGGCGAAGCGAAGGCTCGGACCGTCGCTAAGGCACTCGATACCGGGTGCATTGGTGTCGTTGCCGGCCAGCGCGTTGGCGCGCGCCAGGGAGCGACCGTCGAAGGCCCCTGAAGGTGGCACACCCACGTGCCAGTAGCCGAGTCGGCCTTCCACGTCCTGCACGCTGCTCGAGGTGCCAGGCGACAGCACCTCGACCGTGCGGTTGGCGGCGGTGATCGCCGTCGCGCTGGCGGTCGTGTGGCTAGCGGCGACGAACTCACCGAGATCCAACGCTGCCTGCAGGTACGCGAGGTTGCTCTGGATACCGTCGATGCGCATGGCCTGCAGGCTCTCCTGCAGCTGACGCAGGGCCGCGTCGCGATCCTTACCGTGGGCCAGCACCTTGACCAGCATGGGATCGAACTCCGCCGGCACGGAGACGCCTGCCTGCACCCATCTGTCCACGCGCACGTCCGTCTGCGGTGGCGGTAGGGTCAGGGCGGTGATCAGCCCGGGCGCCGGACGGAAGCCGCGCGCGGGGTCTTCCGCGTAGACGCGCGCTTGTATGGCGGCGCCATGCCTCTCGGGCGCGGCCAGGAATTCGTTCTCGCCGCGGCCGAGGCGCACCATCCACTCGACGAGATCCACGCCGGTGATCATCTCCGTCACGCCGTGTTCCACCTGCAGGCGCGCGTTGACCTCGAGGAAGTAGAAGGCCTCACGGTCGCGGTCGTAGAGGAACTCCACGGTGCCCGCCGAGCGATAGGACACGGCCTCCATCAACCGTCGTGCGGCATCGTGCATCGCCTGGCGCAGGGCCTCTGGCAAGTTGGGGGCTGGCGCCTCTTCGATCACCTTTTGATTGCGCCGCTGGAGGGAGCAGTCGCGGTCGCCGAGCACGACGACCTCGCCGGCCCCGTCGCCGAACACCTGCACTTCCACGTGGCGGGCCGCCGTGACCTGGCGGTCCAGGAACACCCGCGCATCACCGAAACTGTTAGCCGCCTGGCCGCGGACGATGTCGTAGTTGGCGCGCAGGGCTGCCTCGTCCTGGCAGGGGCGCATGCCGATGCCGCCACCGCCGGCGCTGCTCTTGAGCATCACGGGCCAGCCGATCGCCTGCGCTTCGGCG